>JAKSBP010000248.1 GCA_022361035.1 Clostridia bacterium | reverse complement strand
TACTTTTTTCTTTACTTTCCTCTTTTCCTTTACTCCATGTTAGATATATACAAGCTCCAATAATGATAATTCCACCTAGGGCAGTTAATATATCCGGTACCTCTCCCCAGAATAAAAGTCCCCACATTACATTAAATGCAATTCCTATATGACGAGTTACTGCTACAATGGGAGCTTTCTCATGGGTATAGGCCTTAGTTAGGAATAATTGTCCTATCAAGGAAATACTCCCTATGCACAATAGATAGAAGAATTCAAGGGGCGTTGGTACCACAAAGTTATTCCACATCATTGGAATACTTACCAAGGCCGCCGTAGCTAGAAAATAAAATACAATTTCATAGGTATGATGATTTTTACTCAAATGACGTATAGTAATTGAGGCTCCCGCAGCAAATAATGCACTAAGGACACCAATTAGAGCATAAATGGAATAGGTTGAATAGTTAAAGGGTTTGATAGTTAAAAATGCACCCAAAAGGACTATTCCAAGCAAAGCATACATTTTCGGTTGAATTTTCTCCCTTAGTATAAGGGCAGAAAGAATAATAACAAAAAATGGAGATAAGTGTACTAATATACTTGCATCTGCCAAGGGTATTTTAGAAATTGTATAGAAATATGCAATCAAGTAAAGGGCCCCTAGGACTCCACGCAGCAGGAGCAAGGGCACACCTTTTGTAGAAAAGCTCACCTTACTTCGTCTCATCATAAAATAAGTTATAGTAGCTCCAATAATACTTCTAAAAAATACTACTTCAGACGATGGAATCGACAAACTAACGGTCTTTACAAGGGCATTCATAATACTAAAAACAAAGGACGCTAAAATTGCAAAAATTATCCCCTTTTTCATTTTTTCATCTCCATTTCATTAAATATGTCATCTGCATCTCGTTTTGTTGTATCTTCAAAAATTTCTTGGTAAAAGTATTCTTTACCTTCTTCTGTAATAAATTTATTCAGCTTATCCTCAAAAAGCTTTATCAGTTCCAAGGTTTGAGGCATGGGAACATTAACTTTCTCAGCTAAATAATATATAAGTTTAAGCTTTTTATAGTCCTCCAAGGGAACTCTGGGTATAATCCATTTCCCGTTACTATCCTTATATACTTGCTTGTAAGGAACTGCTGAAAAATCAAAGTACCTTCCATTTTCATCGGGAATTGAAAAGGGAGCAATAAGAATAGCTGAATATCTTATATACAAAAGATATTCCTGCTTTATTTGGTCTAGCTTAAGGAAGTCTTCAATATCTCTTCGAGAAAGTGTAATCTCATGAACTGGATAATTGTCATCATTTAAAAATTGAAGAAGATTAATAGGCTTTGCCTTAAAATGTCCAATAAGATTAGATATCTCCTTCCAAAGTAAAACCATTGTCTTTATACAGTGCTGAGTAATAGGTCCTTCTGGGTAAATTTTATACATATATTTATTAGATTTTTCACGGCTTAAAATCTGATTTAAAGAAAATTCATTGATAAAAAGAGGCGGATGTACGTAGGTTGTAATGTTTTTACTCTCTGCCTCAATACTATTGTCAACAACTGTACATTGGACTCCAATACCCTCAATAAATTTTTTAACCTCAAGTACAATTGTACTATCTTTTTTACTGGAAGCAATATATATTCGCTTTTTTAAAGCCTTTGTAAAGCATGTAATACAGCTTGGATTTTTAGGTTCAAACTTTGTAGCAGCATAATAAGTAGAGAAACTGATAACATCGATTTTCTCTTTTAGCTCTTTAAGTCTGCTATTAACAAGAAGGTTTGATCCAATACTCGGGGATATTAAAATAATAGCCCTTACTTCCTTTAGTAAATTAAAGTCTAAAGAATCTATTATGTCTTTATAACTATCGCTTGGTGTACATATCATTATTGTTTGCCAAATATTCTCCATATTGTCATAGCCTTCATAGAACCTTCTCAGTTTAGCTTCTCCCGAAAGCTGTAAATGTTTTTCGTCCTGTACCTTTGATATAATTGTATAGTCCTTCTCTTTGAGTGCTTTTTTTAGCATATCTGTCTTTAAACCTGCTCTATTAAGCAATCCTATATTGCTGGAGTAACCATTAGAAATATTAACAGCTACATTTATTCCTACGGGACCTCCACCGATTATTAAGGTATTTCCAAAGGGGGAATTTTTAGATTCATTTGAAAAGTTAGGAGCATTCATAGTGGAATTTCTCCAAAACAATTGTGTCGTATATGTCCCCATTTTTACTTATCTCAGTTTGATTCCATTCCTTAGATAAATCCTTTTCCAATGGATAGTTAAAAATCCCCTTGATACCATTTCCATACCTTAAAATTATTTTAACATTAGATGCTGCTTTATCCTTTAAATTATCTAAAATTTTGAACTTATCTTCTACAAGGGAGGCGATAATAATATGGGTAGCTTCTTTAATAAAACATAATTCATCTACAGTTTTACTGGAAAACTTGACAATTGATTCTAGCCCCAAAACCTTTGTAACCTTCCTTGCAAGATCTATAGCTTCAACATCAATATCTAAACACATAACTTCAGCTCCTATTTCTTGAGCAATGACCATCGCAGAAATGGGAAAGGCCCCTGACCCAATGAAAAGTACTTTTGATTTACTATCTATACAAAATTTCTCAAATTCATGCTTAACAGAATTTGATAGAAGGGTCATGTAGCTACTAACATCTAATTTATTGTTACAGGCACAAATAGATTGATATTTTTCCACATGGCATAATGCTCTTACTGATGTTTCCCTTAGCCTTTCTGAATTCTCTTTAATCTCATTATGACTTCCCCACAATTCCCATTTTTTCACGTTTTCCTCACAAACCATGAATTTACAAAGATAATCCAATCTATTCCTTAGAAGCTCGAAACATTCACAACATTCCTCGGAATAGATAATTAGCTCATTTATCTCGTATTCCAGTATCTTTAAAGAAAGTAAAAATTCATATTTATCCTTCACTCTTTTCCCTCCACCCCACTTATCTAATTGTTAGATTCATATAATCATAATATTTTCCCCTTAGCAAGCAATATGTAACCCTGTGATGGTTGCCATTTGGAGGACATATTCAATGCTGTCCTCCCGGTAAGTAACCACCATGATAATACTGTAGAATTAAATCCCCCTTAGATTTAACTAGTTTAGCAGTAGCCCTTACTCACGTTGTTTCTCCTAGCATCTAGATCTATTATTGACGCCAATTAACCACCTTTAAAAATAGTAAAAATACCTTTACAGTTTTGCTTTGGTAAATAACAGTGAGATTTGAAAAGTTTCATATTTAATCATTTTACTTCATTCCTCCTCAAGATTAAATAAAGTAAGAAAGGTACACCTATTAGAGATGTAACAATCCCTACGGGTACTACTCCAGGCATAACCATTTTAGCTGCTGAAGCAGAAACCATCAAAAGTACCAACAAAGACAATAGATATCTTTAATCTTCATCAACATCTCTAGTAGTTAATTGATAATGATTATCATTATCTCAATCATTGTCATTATATCATTTCCACTATTATCCTGTCAATACTTAGAAATGTAATTATGTAATTTAAATATTAATTTTAAAAAACTTGGTCTATACTCTATATTTTTTACAAAACATCCTTTATATTCCTAGCTTTTGAGGTAGCATAAATATAGATGAACGAAAAGGAAATATCATCTCTCCCGGCTAGAGTCACTAGCATAACGGCTTAATTTATACATATTCATTAAAGCTTTTAAAACAGTTTATTACTTACTATATAAATTAAGTTTTACTATATAAATTTTACAATCAAAAGTTTTTAGATAGTTGTTTTTGATTCTAAAAAAATAAAGAAACCTAGTATATCGGCTAGGTTTCAGGTTTTTCAAAAATTATAATTAAAATATATCCACCGATAACTTCCCACCGAAGTATCAATTATCCAATATATAGGCAGGTTTCCTGGCTCATACCTTATCCCAATAAATCGCCTTCCTAAATTAATAGTGGCATATTGATTTACCAGTAGTATTTACAGTAGCGGGGGCTGCATCGGTTTTTCACCGAACTTCCCTTTTAACCTTGTAGTTCAAGGCACCTATATACAGCTTAGTATATTAAGTTACTAACTCTTCATTCATCTATTAATTACACTAAAATAACATACATAGATAATAGCTTTTCTATTTATTTCCTAATAATCTATATTATACATGTTATTTTTACCAATTTCAACATATTTATATAATTTATCCTTTATTAAGAATATATACCATAGTAGAAATTATTTCAACTAGTTTAGTTCTTAGGTTCCTTAATGTTATCAATAATACTTTAATACTTTTAAAGTGTTACTTTATTTAATGAAGAAATTAGTTTAAGCTTCTTTATGTTTATTTCTTAATCTCTATAGTTTTATTTTTAGAAGAAGCTAGATACCATAATAAATACAGTAATCCAAAACCAAATAACAATAGAGTAAGTAAACATATAACCCAATTAAATCTTTTGACTGATTTTTTATGTCTACTGGATAAAGTATAGGATTTCATAATATCCCTCCATGAGCTGTTTATTTATTATATTTTCATATATTTTACATCTTCCTTCAAAATCCTTCAATAATCTTTCGACATATTTTTTAACATTTCCATTAACCTATGCTTTAATTGGGTTAAGGTATTCTAATCACTAATTAAATCATTCTCTAGCTCACCTCAAAACAAAATCAATTATATTACATACCTATAAAAGACTGCCGTAAGTCTTCCGGTTTTTTAAATAAATACATCATATAATTAAAATTGTAAAAAGCACACAAGCCGGCTTACTGCTTTTCATATGAACGATATTGATGGTGAATTTAAAGTTTGTATCAAAAGGAGATCAACGTTTTGAAGCTGTTTATAACAAAACTAGAAACCTCTTGACAGAAGGCAATGACGAAGTTAATATGGGAACCTATAATTATGCTGGTCCAAGTGATGTATCTGGACATGTTAAATACGATGTAGAACCATATTACAAATGGGGAAATACTGCAAATTTAAGTGAAAAAGGTGCTGTTGCTGAATTAGCAGCTGCAGGTGCTAATATGACCCAATTATGGTTTAATACTGATGCTATAAACCATTATAATAAATATGCACTACAATTTGGATTGGATGAAATTTATCCAGATATGGCTCCATCAGATCCTGTAGCTTAGAATAGGCTAAATTTTTGAGAACAAAATCCTAAGAAAATATTGCACAATATTTTCTTAGGATTTGCTTACTTGCTCATTATTTCTACAAATAAAATTTCTTTTATTCTACGGACCACCCAAAGCTAATAAAAAAGCAATAATATCTGTTAAAATAAAAGCCGGAAGAGACTGTTCATAAACTTGATAGCTTGTTTCACTTTTAAAATATTTACTATTTTCACCGCTAATCCCATCTAACTCAACTACAAGTTTAATGGACTTAGCATCTTTTGTTTGAATTTCTAATTTTCTTTTATCATCCCAAAATACATTTTCATCATGATACTCTTCTTTAGTTATATTTAATTCTTCACCCCTTATTGGAATATTTATGATTTGAGAGTCGTTTATAACAAATTTCGCTTTCACATTTTTTACATAATCAAATTTCCCTGAAATTGATATCTGATACTTATATGGTGAATCATATGTTTTATAACTAAATAAAATTGGTATTATGAACCTAACATGTCTTCTGCCTTTATCAAAATTTGGAATAACAATTATCTTTGAATCAGTTGGCTGACCATATATATTTTCAATATGATATATAGAGTAATAAGTAACCTGACTAAATAGAGTTATCCCCGTTAATAGACTAATCAGTATTATTATTGTAAAAGCCTTATGGGTTTTACAATATTGTTTTAAAAAAGATATCATATTAGAAATAATAGATGACATATCTGTTTCTCCTCTAAGATTTTTAAAATATTTTATTATTATGCATATTATAAATACACAGATACATAAATCATTGTATTGCATTTGGTGTCAATTTACAAGTTACTGGCAAATGTTAAATACAAAAAAGTAGAGCCTAAGCCCTACCCTACGTTAAACACTGCTTTAACATTATTTACTGACCGTCTCCAACACATCATAAAAAAGAGACAGATAACAGAATTAAAAGTATCTATCTCCCTAACTTTTACAAAATTGATTTTTAAAAATACTTCTTAGAATTTTGATGCTCATATACATCCATTAAAGCTTCACCAAAACGCTGATAGTGAACGACTTCCCTCTCTCTTAAAAACCTTAAGGCATCCTTTAGACCGGGGTCATCAGTTAAATTCAATAAATGCTCGTAGGTGGTTCGAGCTTTTTGCTCTGCAGCTAAATCCTCATGAAGGTCTGTGATGGGGTCAGCCGTCGATTGAATATAGGCTGCTGTCCAGGGTATTCCATTTGCATCCTGGGGGTAAATGGCACGACCATGTTGAGTATACTGGCTTCCAAGTCCTGCTTCCTCTAGCTCCCTTGCTGTTGTATCCTTTAATAGCATATATACCATAGTAGAAATCATTTCAACGTGAGCCAATTCTTCTGTTCCAATGTCAGTAAGTAAAGCCTTAGATTTTCCCGTTGGCATCGTGTACCTCTGACTTAAATATCTCATTGCTGCCCCTAATTCTCCATCGGGACCTCCAAATTGAGTAATTAAATATTTAGCAAATCTTACATCTTTACATTTTATATTAACTGGATATTGTAATTTTTTCTCATAAATCCACATATGCTCCCCTCCTCTACTCCTGTAGTTCCCACGGCCACGGTTCATCTACCCATTTCCAGGGATATTGACTTGGAGAAAATCCAAAGTTTAGTAATGGTCCATGCTTCATTTCATACATTGTTTTAAGCTGTGCAAGCTCATTTGCACATCTGTTGTATTCCATTAAAGCTTCTACATTGTCTGGATGAGTATCCAAGTATAAATTTAATTCAAGGGCAGTAAATTCATACTCTTGAATTTTTCTCATCAAATCATTTTTACACATCTTTTCCACATTATTACCTCCCCTTTTCCGGACTTATATAGGGCTTATAGAGGTCTGGAAATAAAGTTCCCCTTTTTAATGCCTCTTCTAAAGGATAAGTAGTTGTAAAGGGTTGATTTATAATATATGGCCTTCCTAGCTGCCATTTACCCATCATCATGTTTGCTACCGGATACATTTTGTTCATTTTTTCACCCCTCTTATTAGCTTTCCATATTATAATATTCACAATAAGGAGAAAATGTGTATGAACTGACTAGCTGTAATTAATAAAAAAATAAGGAAGGTTTTAAAAATGGTATTAAATTTAGTAATTATCTTCTGTTAATGGTCATTCATGGGATAATCTAATATGCTAAATCTAATAAGGTTAACTTAATCTATTGTGTTAGCAAATTATGTGTATAGATTTTACAATACGTAAGGAGTTTTTGATATTTTATTTGAGTGATTTTTATGAACCTGTTTTTACTTTCAAAACTACAATTAAAACAGGTTCATTACATTAAGGAAAAGAAAATATCAAAAATCCCGGCTACAGAAACTGGCAGCATGGGTTAACTTAATTATCCTTGGCATACTTAAATCTTCTCAATACAATTTAGGGACTTATCCATATGACATTAGTGTGTCTATGGATAAGTCCCTATTACAGTTTTTAAATCCTATGTATTTCTTTAGCTTTTTAATCTCATTGAAGATTATCTCTCGGGGAAAAATTCAGTCGAAGGTGAAAGGGGCCTGGATATCCCCTAGTTTTTTACTTAAGTCTTTCCTCCCATTCCCTTTCTTTAAATCCTATTAAGGTTAATCCACCCTTTACTAAAACAGGACGCTTTACTAGCATTCCATCGGAGGAAAGGAAATCTAGGAGTTTTTCATCGGATGCAGTTTTCACTACTTCCTTTAGCCCCATTTCCCTATATAGCCTCCCACTGGTATTGAAAAACTTTTTAAGGGGCACATCACCTTCATTACTCCATTTTTCTAATTCTTCCTTTGTAGGATTATCCTCAACTATATTTCTCTCTTCAAAGTCTATATTATTCTCCTCAAGCCATTTTTTTGCCTTTCTACATGTACCACATTTGGGATAATGTATAAATAAATATTTCATTATCTGTCACCATCCTTCTAAATAAAATTTCCTTACTGTGATAAATATACCCTTAGATATTTCAAATAAACTTTTTGTTTAAATATGTAAAGATAGCTAGTTATTTAAATAAAAATCTCTTTTACTTTTGTTATAGTGGAATATCTTTTAAAACCAATTAAAAGATAGTTTATTATAGTTACATCATATAGATGTGTGACATATAAACTTAATAAACGAAAGCAGGCACTGAGGTTTCCTTTAGAGCGATTTTTATAACACATAGGAAATTATAGACTTTTTAAAAATATAGATATATTTATAATTTTCGTACATGTGTTTCAAAAGAGTCCTCCTTTTAACTCTTCATCAGAGACTCTTTTATAAATCT
>JAKSBP010000177.1 GCA_022361035.1 Clostridia bacterium | reverse complement strand
CTTTTCATAATTGTCAAGCTTTGAGTTTAAAGTATTTGAAAAGACCTCTTCTCGATTATAGGATTTTATTTCATGAGCCGAGTCAAGCCCCTCTTGAATTTTATCTGAAATATCCCTTTTTATATTATAAAATTTTGTATGCATATTGCTTTGAAACTTTCTCGACAGATAAAAGACTAAGACTGCAACGGGAACTACCCAAAATACGGCAAGAGACAGCTTCCAGTTATAAAGAAACATCATTATTCCCATGGCTAGAACAGCCAATACGCCTGCATAAATTTGAGGAACTGAATGGGAAAAGAGCATCTCTATTTGTGTAACATCCTCCATTATCGTTGAGCTTAAATCGGCAATATCTTTCTTGCCAAAAAAAGCTAAAGGTAGCTTTCTTAGTGTTTCAGCCAGGCTGATCCGCCTTCGAGCACTTTCTTCGTAAATTTTGGTGTAGGTCGAGTTGTATTGAAAATATGCGATAACAAACATTATTAGAAAAAACACTATACCCATAATAACGTAGTAGAGAATGCTGTGTTTCTGGTCGTTCGAAGTTTTTAGAAGTAAACTCATGTATTCATCTAAAAATTTAAAGCTGAGGACTACTGGAAGCATAAAGCTAATGTGCATTACTAAAGTCCAAATAATTGAGCTAAAAAGGTCTTTTGCACCTTTTTCAGACATTGCATACTTATCTTGAAAATATTTAAGCATTTTGTCCTCCTTTATTTACAGTGTCTTTAGAGACTATTTTCCACGCTACAGATTTTTGATATTCATCCCACATCCTTTTATATATACCGCCTTTATTCAATAACTCCTCATGAGTTCCTGTTTCAGCAATTTTTCCACTTTCTATAACTAAAATTCTATCCACATCTTGTACACTTGTAAGACGATGGGCAATCATAAGGGTTGTTTTGCCACGACTAAGCTCCTTAAGGGCTTTTTGGATTAAATGCTCATTTTCGGGATCTGCAAAGGCAGTGGCTTCATCTAAAAGCACTATGGGAGCATTCTTTACAATTGCCCTAGCAAGCACAATTCTTTGCTGCTCTCCCCCTGAAAGATAGGTTCCTTTAGAGCCTATTACAGTATCAAGTCCATCTTGTAAGCCTTCTATAATTTCTCTTGACTGGGAAAAATCAATTGCTTTATTTATTTCTTCTTCTTCTGCATTTTCTTTTCCAAAGACTATATTTTCTCTTAAAGAACCCTTAAATAGCTTTGTATTTTGAAAAACGAAAGAAATATTGTCCATTAATTCTTCTTTAGAAATATCCTTGACATTTATTCCTCCGACTAACACTTCGCCTTCATCTACATCCCAAAAGCGAGCGGATAATCGGGCAATTGTCGTTTTTCCTCCTCCCGAAGCTCCCACAAGTGCTATAGTTTCACCCTCGTTTAATTTAAAGCTGATTTTATCTATAGCACGTTTGCTACTTCCTTCATATGAAAACACTACGTCCTTAAACTCTAGGCTGTGATTTTTAATATTTTTTGTGTTCTCTATATAGCCCATGCCCGGATAATCTAAAAGGTTATCCAGTCTGTCAATAGCCTGCTCTGCAATTAAAGTATTTTGCTGAAAATACATGGATTTCATCAAAATCATAGTGAAGATTGGAGATATAAGAATGTAAAAGATAAAGTCCGCAAACACAAGAGGGAGATTTTCTCCTCTTCCTATTAAAAAGATAGCCATAGGAATTAAAAAGAATGCGGCTGCCTGCATAATTGTGGTGTAAAATGACATTGGTCTTTGCCAAAGAATAGTATAGGCATAAACCATATCTTTATATTTAATTATACTGTTATAGAATCGTTTAAAAGAAAATATGCTTTGACCGAATGTTTTTACAACTGGAATACCTCGGATATATTCCACGGATTCGGAGCTCATTTCCTCTAAAGAATCATAATACTTTTTTTGAAATTTTTTACCTTCAGAACTCACCATGAATCTCATTGTTATAAAGCCCAAAATGATTGGAAGAAGAGAAGCAAGACCCATTCTCCAGTCTACAATAAAAATCAGAGCTATAAGAATAATGGGGGTTACGATGCTCCCTGCCATATCCGGAAGCTGGTGTGCTAAAAATGTATGGGTTGTTGCAGCTCCATCGTTTACAATCTTTCGTATTTTTCCACTTGAATGTTTATCAAAAAAACCAAGGGGCATAGATAGTATTTTTTTCATACCAACTTTTTGCATTCCTATCTCTACACGAAAAGCTGCAAGATGTGAACTCAAAAGTCCGCAAAAATATACAATTATTCCTCCTATTGCACTTGCGAAGGCAAGCCACGCATAAAAACTGACATTTGAAACATCAATCGATTGCGGAGCTGATAATATATCACGTATTATATACCACACAAGCACAAAGGGCAAAATGTTAAGAACTGCTGAAATCCCTGTCAATACTAATGACAAGGGCAAAAGTGCTTTCTTACTGCCCATATAGGGTGTGAACCTTTTCAAAACAAATTTTTTCTTCTCTTTTTGCATACTGTTTATCCTCCTATATTTAGGTATGTTTAAAAATATTTTAATTAATCTTAATCAGATACGATTTTGATATCGATATTCATTCTCAATAACTTTTCGCTTAAATCTACATTTTGGAAGAAGTTTCTATCTTCTATAATGAATGCATCATTAAAAAAGTTACTTAGAAATTCAATCAAAAGCTATCACTGAGTATCGTGAAAGACTGTCACATATATCTAACTAAGGACTAAAAAATACTCATATAAATTGTACTTAGCTCTATTTTTCTCATCGTGTTTGATGGTAATATAGTTTTTCAATACCAGAATGAACAAAGATTGCCATTTGCTCAACATAATCATCTACTTCTTTTCTCTTAGGTTCATGTAAAACAATCTCCTCTAAAAAGCTAACATAGGTAGTGGCAAGGGTATGAATAAACATTTCATTAATTACACCTTTATCGCATAGCTCCTTTTTAGTAAAAAACGAGAGTACTTTATAAAAGTTTTGTGAATAAATCTGAATAATTCTTTCCTTATAGTTCTGGAGACTCGATCCTGCTGAACAAAAGAAAAGCAATTTAAAACTTTCATGATTATCAAGAACTGCTTGTGCACAGATTTTAAAGCTTTGAATGGTTACTTCATATGAATCAACCAAAGAATCCTTTGCTTTAGAAGCATAGTAACATTTATCATGCTGAAACGCACTTTCTATAAGACTTATAGCCGGAGCTGCAAGCTCACAAAACAAGGCATCTTTATTCTCGAAATATGAATAGATAGCCCCTTTTGTTAAGTTCTCTTTTTTTGCTATTACACGTAGCGAGGCTTCTACATAACCATGTTCAAGAAACTCTCTACGTGCAGAATTTATAATCTTTTCTCTAATATCTTCTTTTTTTACTTGCATTCGTCCTCCACAATTAATCAATAAATTCCGTTGGTATTTATTATAACTCTAAATTTCTACTTTTTCAACTAAAGATTTATTATAACAACTTTATCACTTTTTTAAAGAAGATGTAACAAGAGCAAAAGGTTACAAGATAAAACAACACCCCCTGACTATAGGGGGTATTATAATTAAACTTTTAAGCATAGAAATTATCACTTAAGTTGAATTTCTTTCTTAGAAATCCGTAAACAAACTATCCTAATTTTAAGTTTATAGGTTCATCCTTAAATATTCTCTCATCCATAATCTTTAAGCTTTCTGTAATAATAGGCCTGAATTCCATTTGGTCTAAAATGTCTTTCTCTAAATCAACCCCCGGAGCAATTTCCATTAATGTCAAACCTTCAGGCTTTATTCCAAATACTGCTCTCTCAGTCACAATGGTAATCTTCTTATTTTTCTTACTCTCAAATTTCCCATTTAAAGTAATATGTTCTAATTCCTTTATAAACTTTTTCACCCTTCCCTCCTGTAGAATTTTTAATTCTCCATCTACAATTTCAGTTTTTAACCCCCCTGCAGTAAAGGTGCCACAAAATACACACTCCTTAGCATTTTGAGAAATATCTATAAATCCACCGCATCCGGCTATCTTAGGACCAAATTTTGAAACATTTAGGCTTCCATAAGGGTCACATTGGGCCATCCCAAGGAAGGTTATATCAATTCCACCGCCATCATAAAAATCAAATTGATAGGGATGATCTATTGTAGCCTGTGGTAAAAGCGCACTACCAAAATTGAGTCCTCCTTGAGCCGTTCCCCCATAAATCCCGGGCTCAACCGTAGCTATAAAATTATCCTCTAAGCCTTCTTCCTTTATTACATCTGCTACCTTTTCAGGAATCCCTATGCCATAATTTAATATCAGCATGGATTTATCTAATTGCATTGCTGCTCTTCTTGCTATAACTTTCTTAGCATCTAGTGGTATTTTTTTTACCCCTTCTTCCTTTATAGCACCACACCCAGAAATAAAATCTATATTAAATTGAGTTCCAGAAGTTTGCATATGATTCTTTTTATCTTCAACAACAGCTACTACATCCACAATTGCTCCCGGTACCACTACATTTCTTGGGTCAATAGTTCCATTCTTAACTAACCTCTCTACCTGAACAATGACCAATCCACCGTTGTTTTTGGCCGCCATAGCAACAGGCAACGCTTCTAGTCTTAAAGCTTCCTTACTAAATCCGATATTTCCATTTTCATCTGCTTCCGTTCCTCTAATAATAGCTATATCTATTTTTTGTGATTTATAGAGTAAATATTTCTGGCCCTTTAAATCAACTTTTTCTACAATATCTTCCTTTGTTATTTCATTTAATTTTCCTCCATCGTAATCAGGATCAGCAAAGGTACCTAGACCTACATGGGTTAAAACTCCAGGCTTATGGGCTGCCATATCCCTAAACATAGTTGCTAAAACACCTTGAGGAAAATTGTATGCTTCAATTTTATTTTCATTAACCATCTTAACTAATTTAGGAATTAAGCCATAATGTCCAGCAATTACCTTTTTTATTAGCCCCTCATGACAAAGATGGTTTATCCCTCTTACCTCTTTTCCATCTCCTACTCCTGATGCCCACATCAAAGCTAGATTGCGAGGCTCTCCTGTCTCTAGAAACCTTTTTTCTAGTTCCAAAAAAACCTCTTCTGGAGCTCCAGTTAGCATAAATCCGATAGTCCCTATAGCTACTCCATTTGGAATCATATTAGCAGCTTCCTTTGTTGTGCAAAATCTTATTCTACCCATAATGCCACCCTTTCTTAATAATAAACTATGGATATTCTCTTTTACGATTTAATATTGCTTATAGAAAAAATGTAAAGGAATTCACTATACATAGATGTGTGACTTGCAAATTTAATAAACGAAAGCAGGCTCTGAGGTTTCCTTTAGAGCGATTTTTATAAATCTGTTTTACCTTCTATTATCTATCTATAAACAGATTTATAGTATAAGCCTAAAGGATTCTCTGTGGCTGCTGTAGTAAGTTAACTTTCTCTATCACTCATCTATATAAACAGATGAGTTTTAATTTCTACAGACTTATTTTTTAACCTATAATGTTACTCCTCCACCTACTTCTATAACTGCTCCTGTTATATAACTTGCCTCATCAGATGCCAAGAATGCATATACATTAGCCAATTCCTCAGGCTCTGCTAATCTTCCAAGGACAGTCTTTTTCTCCATGCTTTCTATGACATTTTTGGGCATTGGAGCTAATATTGAGGTCTTAACAAAACCGGGGCAAACTACATTTACCCTTATACCCTTTCTGCCCAATTCCTTAGCCCAACACTTTGCCATGCCTATTACACCAAATTTGGTTGCTGCATAATTTGTTTGACCAAAATTCCCATATAATCCTACTATGGAAGAAGCATTGATTATAGAACCATGTCCTTGTTCTCTCATTATGCTTACTATAGCCTTTGTACACAAATATGTGCCCTTTAAATTAATATTAATTACTTTATCAAACTGGTCATCGGTCATCTTATAAAGTTGTGCATCAGATATAATTCCAGCATTATTAATTAAAACGTCTATTTTACCATATTTATCCATTAGCGTCTTTACCATCTTTTCTATTTCCTCTTTTTGTGTAATATCAACTTTAAATCCTATTGCTTCTCCACCTATTTCCTTAATTGCATTCACAGTTTTTTCTATTGATTCCATATCTATATCACAAACAGCTACTTTAGCTCCCTCTTTGCCAAATTTAACAGCAGTTGCAGCACCTATTCCCTTAGCAGCACCAGTAACAATAGCAACTTTATCCTTCAATCTCATATAAATACCTCCTGAAAATTTTTAGTTTTTATATACTAGTTTGTATAGTGGCTTCTGATTTTCATCATATCTTGAAAATTCTACTTCCATACCTATTTTGATTTCCCTATCCGCTCTATAGTTTTCAATTCTTGTAAAAAATTTATTTTCCCCATCATTAACTACAGCTACTGCATAGGGAACTTGGTCTACAAACTCCTCTGAAGCTACATTAATCACAGTATACGTATATATTTTACCTCTTTTATTCATATCTTTACCTCCTCGGCTAAAGTCCCTTAAAGATGTTAACGCAGCATGTGGCACCACTGCCGCCTAAATTATGGGTTAAACCAATATCTACATTCTTTAGCTGCCTTTCTCCAGCCTCTCCACGCATTTGAGTTACAATTTCATAAATCATGCTTAAGCCAGTTGCTCCTATTGGATGTCCCTTGGCCTTTAATCCACCACTTACATTTATTGGTATAATTCCATCCCTTGCAGTTCTTCCATCGGCTACTCCTTTAGCACCTTTACCTTTTTCAAAGAAACCTAAATCTTCTATATTAATAATTTGAGTTATTGTAAAGCAATCATGTACTTCAGCAAAATCAACATCCAAAGGTTTAACCCCTGCCATTTTATATGCTTCCTTTGCAGCATTTACTGTGGCATATAGAGTTGTCAAGCTAGATTTTCCACTAATTGAAATAGCATCGCCAGCATGACCTGTACCAACTATCTCTACTAATCTTTTTTTTGTTTTACATATGGATTTGACCACATCTGTTGCTGCTAATACTAAAAATACAGACCCATCACTAACTAGTGAACAATCATATATTGTAAGAGGATCTGCAACGGGAACCCCTTGCTTCACCTTTTCAATTGTAATTTTTTTGTGCATCTGGGCATGGGGGTTCAAGCATGCATTTTCATGATTCTGAACAGCACACATAGCCATCTCATCTCTAATGTTTCCATACTCATGGAAATAACGATTAGCCATCATTGCAAATAATGATGGAAAGGTAGCCCCATTACTCACTTCACTCTTTAAATCAGCAGCACTTGCAAGGCCAGTGGTAACTATGAGAGTAGTTTGATGAGTCATTTTCTCAGCTCCCCCAACTAATACTACATCATATAGACCTAAAGCAATGGCCATCCATCCTTGTCTAAGGGCAAGGGTACCTGAAGCACATGCTCCTTCAGTCCTGAGGGTAGGAATATGTCCAAGCCCTAGGGTTTCCGAAACCAATGCACCCATATGACTCTGGGTAGACCAGTAGGAGCCATTAAAATTGCTGAAATAAAGGGCCTCTATTTTTTCTTTTTCAATTCCCGCATCCTCTATTGCTTTATTTCCTGCTTCATTAATTAAATCTCTTATTGAGTAGTTATCTAATTTCCCAAATTTTGTTTCCCCGATACCAATAACAGAAATACTTCTCACATAAATACCTCCTCAGTTATATCTTCTATTTTCTTCATGGAATTATCTACATCCATCCTGGAAGTATATAGAACAATACAATAAGAACTACTAAAGATATTAATGGAATCAACACACTTACTACAAAACAATCCTTATATGATTTCTTGTGGGTCAATCCGCTAAATACTAGTAGTGTTATAACAAAACCATTATGTGGTAAAGCATCTAAGCCACCACATGCCATTACAACAACTCTGTGTAGGGCCTCTGGATTAACACCTAAGGGAAGGAAGTGGTCAGCTATTATTGGCATAGCAATTCCCAGTCCACCTGAAGCAGAACCAGCTATACCTGCTAAAGCCGTAGTAGCTACACCAGCTGCTAATAATGGATTCCCCCCTATACCCGTTACTGCATCTATGGCCATCTTAAACCCTTCTGTCTGAGAAACTACAGTACCAAATCCAACGGCAGCACATGTGTTAGCAATAGAAAATGTTGCATTCCCTGCCGCCTTCTGAATATGCTCCCAAAGTTCTTTAATCGATGGAACATATTTCCATAAGAGAATTATTGCCAATAAGACTCCACTTCCTAATGCTATGATTACGTCAAGTTTAAATACGTTTAACATCGCTAATAGTATAATCATAGGAATAACACATAACCATACATTGGGTAAGTCCTTATCTTTTTTTTCTTCTACAGTCACGGCAACTTCTGCTCCTCCATCGTCAAAGGGCTCATTGTTTCGCCTGGCCTTGTTAACTTCTCTTTGGAGATACCCAATAACTAACGCTGCCAACACAAGTGCTGCTATCGTACCTGGAAGGGCTGCAGCAGTAGTGTCAGTGCCTAGATATTTCATTGGTATAATATTTTGTATAGATGGTGTAAATGGGCTAGTCATTGAAAATGTTGCAGCACCAGCTAATAGAGCTGCTGGGAATAATCTTCTTGGAACATCTGATTTCTGGAAAAGGCTCATTGCTAAAGGATAAATACAGAATAGTACTACAAATACGCTTACTCCACCATAACATAAAATTGCCGTTGCAATGACAACTGCTACCATGGCATATTTCTTACCAAAGGTGTTTATAACACTTCTTGCTATACTCTCGGCAGCACCGGTAAATTCCATTACTTTTCCAAAAATCGCTCCCAATAGGAATATTAAGAAGAATTTTTGGAAAAATCCCGCCATCCCCTGCATATATGTGCCAGAAAGACCCTCAATAATCGGCATTCTAGATGTGATTAGTACAAAGATTGAACAAAAGATTGTGGCTACAATAATCGGAACTCCTCTATAAGCTAAAAACATTAATAATAGCAAAGCAATAATTAACCATAAAACCATAAAATTTACCTCCCATTTTTATTTTTTCACTTACTAATAGAACATCCATACCTCATATCTTCTACCCTCCCTTAATCTTTCTACATACTATATACAGCAATTACCATGCCAATTTGCCTCTCTAAAAGACCTTGCTTAAACAGACTATTTACTCCATAGATAATTCATTATCTTCGAAATTTTCAAATACAGTTTGTCTCCAAACGTAGACAAATAACTTGAGGATACAGCCTTCGGTATTGTCTTTTTAACTATATCCTTATTCTTGTCTCCATTTGGAGACAATTATACCTTTAGCGACAATGAAGTACATCAATAGATGTGTGACTAAGAAACTTAATAAACGAAAGCAAACTCTTAGGTTTCCTTTAGAGCGATTTTTATAAATCTGTTTTACCTTCTATTATCTATTTAAAAACAGATTTAT
>JAKSBP010000217.1 GCA_022361035.1 Clostridia bacterium | reverse complement strand
GACAACTTTGCCGCCGTAGGTGTTGTCGCCATCTGCGATGAATCTTTGAGCGCCGCCTTCCGGACACAACCCCAACGCTTCGTAGGTAATAAGCTCATTGTGGGCGAAGCAATCGTGAAGCTCCGCCACATCGATATCATCCGGCCCTATGCCCGCGCTTTCGTAAACCTGTTGCGCAGCGCTTGAGCTCATATCGTAGCCAACGAGCTGCATCATATCATGCGCCTCAAAACTGCTTGGCGTATCTGTCGTCATTGACTGCGCGGCGATGCGCACGGACATGTTCAGACCTTTGCGTTTTGCGAAACTCTCTGACACGAGGATCGCCGCCGCCGCGCCGCATGTGGGAGGGCACGCCATCAGGCGCGTCATGACCCCGGGCCACATCACAGGCGATTCAAGCACGTCCTCCGCGGTAATCTCCTTACGGAATATCGCGAGCGGGTTTCTCGCCGCATGGCGGCTTGCCTTGGCTCTGATCTTCGCGAAGTCCTGTAACGTCGTGCCGTATTTCTCCATATGGCTTTTTCCGGCGCCGCCGAAATACCGTAACGCGAAAGGGATGTCGTCATTTCCGACAAGGTCGTCAGCCTCATCTTCAAAGGCTGAAAACGGGCTTGGCCTGTCATTGAATACTGTGCTGAGCGCGCCGGGCGCCATTTGCTCAAAGCCGAGCGCCAGAGCGCAATCGGCAGCCCCGCTGGAGATGAACTGGTTCGCGAGGAAAAGCGCGGTCGAGCCGGTTGAACAATTATTGTTTACATTCACGATTGGAATGCCGGTCATTCCGATATGATAAAGCGCTTTCTGGCCGGAGGTTGAGTCTCCGTACACGAATCCGGCAAAAGCGGAGTGTACATCGTTATAGTCAAGACCCGCATCCTCAATCGCGAGGCGCGCGGCATGCGCGCCCATAACGTCATATGTATCGGAGGCGCCGGGTTTCGAAAACGGTATCATGCCGACGCCGGCGATGAAAACATCTGCGTTGTTTGAACGCGTCATATGACGAGCCTTTATGTGCAAGCTTTTCGGACGGTGTCTTTATGCGCCTTCGGCTACCCGCGGTCGCCGGCCAAGCTCTTTTCCTGCGATGAGAAAGGTGACAAGACCCGCAGCGCCCACGACAAAGGACCGCGTCACCATGGACAGCAGGTTTCCTTCAGGGGTTTGCGCCTTAACGATTGCCGTCACAACTTTTATCAGTGCCTGGCGAACTGGCTCCGGGTCGAACCCTTCACCGACAACTTGGCTTAAGAACAGCGTGGCAAAGAAGCTATGAGCATGCCGGCCGATCTTATTTTGCAGTTGCGTGTGAGTGGCCGAGGTAATGTCGTCGCTGGGCATTGCCTCGACAG
>JAKSBP010000224.1 GCA_022361035.1 Clostridia bacterium | reverse complement strand
TATCGTGTCTAGGATTATTATTATTTGCTAATAGGTCTGAAACTGAAATAGTCTGATAGTTAAATTCATTCATTATATTTATTCTCCTTTAAGTATTGAAATATTAAATGAGCATTCATAAAAGTTATTTTAATAAAACAATTATACAAAAATATCATGTAAAAATTTAGCCAAATTTGTCGAATGAGAACAATTTAATAGAATTTTCTATAAAGCAAAAATAAATTCTAGACACAGATTCAGTTGTAAAATTTTACAATGGAAGTTATTTGAAATATAACCACATTAATATGTTATAATTAAACAAACAGTAGTTCAGGGGGATAATTAAAATTGAAAAAGCTAACTTTACAAGATGTTGAAGTGCTTTCACCTGGTGTTCAAGTAAAGAAGTTAATAGGTATGAAATACGGTACTATAAGAGCCTTTGCAGAAGATATAAACATGAATTATGATACAGTAAGGCAATACCTAAAAGAGAGAAAGCTTGGGTCAAATACTTTTAGATTGAGACTAGTAGAAAAGCTTGGAGGACTTAATGAGATAGTAGTTCCAGAAGCTGAACAGGTAAAAATAAGCGTTGATATAGTTACAAAGGATTTTAAAATTTATACTGAAAAAGAAGATATAAAAGTTTTAGAAACTTTACTAGTTTGTGCTGAAAAATATAATTTACATAAAGAAATAATAATGTCAGAAAGAAATATAGCCATGTATTATTTTTTTAACCAAAATTCTAGAAATGCTATCACTCATATAAAATTAGCAATTGATAAATCTCTAGAATTTAATGAACCTAGTTGCGAAGTTTTTTGCAGGTCAGAGTTAGGTCTTATGTTTTTTTATGATAGAAACTATCTTCTTTCAAAAAATCAATTTGAAAAAATTAGGGAAATAATAAGAAGTTATAATAAGATAGACGTTAAATCATTATTTAAATATCACTATTCCTTTGGGATACTACTTAACAATATAAAAGAACATAAGAGGGCAAGAAATCATTTTTCCAAAGCTTCTGAGTTTGCCCAGAGCGAGGTAGACAAAGGACGAGCTATAATGAACATAGGGTTATCTTATATGAGAGCGAAGATGTATGATATATCCTTAGAATACTTAACTAAAGCTTTATCATATATGGAAGATAGTGATGAAAAAAAATTGATTGTATATAACAATATTGCTGAAACATATAAAAATATGGGATTGTATTCTAAGGCATTATCAAATATTAATAAAGCTTTAGAGTTTAAATGTAATTATTCTCAAGACTATTTCATGGCATTTAAAACCTACTTAGAAATTGAAATTCTAATGGGAGGAGAAGAAAAAGGATTGAGAAAACTGGTTGACTTAATAGAAGAACATTTAGAAAAGTTTGTGGCATCTGAATTTATTCTAGATTCAATTAGGACTGTCATAGATTTGTCTACAAAGTTTAAAGCGGTTTCCATACTTAGAGAATTACACTATGTAATACTAAAATATATAGATAAATCTGAAGAAAGTAATATAGAGTATATAGAAGAATTAGAGAAAATGTTAGGGAAAATCTCAAGAAACTTTAAACAATTAATATAGTATAATATATATGAAAGGTGGTGAAAAACTTGAAAAGGAAATTTATTACTGTACTAATGACATTATTATTATCACTCTCATTTTTAATCACTGGATTTGCTTCAGGTAACGATGACCCATGGAGAACGGAGTTTATAGAGGAAATTGGAGATAAAAGCGAAAGCATAGATATCATTATTTTAAGTGGTGGCAATGATGATCCATGGTAGAATTACATATTTTTTAAAAAATCCGGTTTTAGCCGGGTTTTTTATTTTGGAACAAAATTGAAACTATTCCCAGTAAATTATATAAAATTTTTAATATATATTATTTTTTTAGAAAAAGTAAATAGAAAGTATTAAAATTATTAAAAAAGCATCTTTATTTATTTACATATTAACAAGATAATATGGTTAAAATTCCCATGAAAAAATTTTTAAAGAATTACCATTTTCTTAATATGGGCTTAATTCGATTATTTACGACAGAATTAGATAGAAATATAAATGAAAGACAATACAAATCGACAAAAAAATAAAAATACAAAAGAGCAACCGAGTAAAAACACCTAAAAAATGGGAAAAAATCAATTTGATTGAGTGTTAAATTTTCTTTATAATATTATTAAGTTTATTATTATGACTTATGATTTGTGGTTTCTGAAGGGGGAGTTTGGTGTATAGATATAAGAGATATAAATATATACGATTCAAATCAATACACATACTATACATAATTATTAATAATGAGGTCTATATAAATTTGAATTATAAAAAATAAAAATAGCATCTAGTTAATAGCTTGCTATTTTTTCTTCATTTTTTTTGCGAACTCTAGTAACTCTCTAACTTCTTCTGGAGTCAATTCACTTCTTTTAATATCTTTAGCTAGGGTTATATATTCCATACCTAAATCCTTTAAATCTTCTGGAATTTCAGCAGGCTTAGTTTCATATATATTACGTTCTTCGGTAATTCCTAGTATATAATCAATAGTAACTCCAAAATAGTCAGCATATTTTTTTATTGTATTAGCATCAGGAATCCTACGATTACTTTCATAATGAGATATTGAAGCTTTTCCTGTGTTAAATTTTTTAGCTAAATCTTCTTGAGTCATTTCTTTTTCAATTCTTAGTTTTCTCAATCTATCTCCAAATTGTTCTTTCATATTACATACCACCTTAAGCTATCTATTATTAATATTATATATTAAAAATACATGAGAGAAACTTGGGTTTCTTAAAAGTATATTTTTTTTGCTTTTTTAATAAAATAACTATTGACAAGTATACAAATAAGAAACTAAGAAAGGGGAATAATTATGAGAAATTTAAAAGCGCTAAGAGCAAAACATGATTTTACACAAGCTGAATTAGCTAAAATACTCAAAATATCAGAAGTTTCTTATAGAAATAAAGAAAATAGAAAAACACAATTTAAACTTCAAGAAGCTAGAAAAATTTCTAAATTATTTGCAAAATCAATAGAGGTCATTTTTTTTAATGATTAAGTATACAGTAAAGAAACAAAGCTATATATTAAATAATATCAACTTCAATTCAAGAAAAATAAGGGGAAAGTGATATGCTAAGAAAACTAAATGTTGCAATAATACTAGAATGAAATGTTTGAAAAACTCTAAACTAGGCAAGGAGAACAGAAGAGTTTGAAAGTTTTAAGTTAACAATGAGATTTTCTTGTAAAAAGAGGAGGCTAGACAAGGAATTGAAAAAAAGGAGGGAAGAGAGGGTAGGAAGGATATAAATCTTAACTATTATCTCAAATATTTATATGTAAGCTTTGAGAATTGGAATCAATAATTAAAAGTTAGATTGTCAAAGGTAAGAAACATTTAACTACTTATAGTATAACAGCTTTTCTTTAAACAAAAAATGTACAGTTTGTATCGAACAAACAGCGAACACAAGTACATAAAGGAGGAATGAAATTTGATACAGCAGCAGATAGAAATAGCAATTCAGCAATCAGAGATACCAATTTATAGAGTTGCAGAAAAATCTTTCATGGAAGAAAAAACATTATACAAAATTAGGAAAGGTAAACAGCAGATAAGTCCTGATAAAACTGTGGCTCTTGCTAAAGCATTAAACAAGCCAGAACTAATCAAACACCATTGTAAAAGCTGTGAAATTGGTAAGAGATATCATATGGCGTACCTGAATGGAGAAGTCCGTAATGAAGGACATGATATTCTTTGGAAAAGTGATGTTGAAATCAACGAATTATCACAAGTGCTACCCTCACTAATTAAACTATTATTTCATAAGTCTAACTTTTCAGAAGAGGAAAGGTTAGCTATTGATAAAGGTATGGATGAAGCTCTTGATGTAAAGCATTGCATTGAGATGTTTGAAGATTGGTACTCAAAAAGATTTGGTCTTGAAGCATTAGAAGAGAGAGTAAAACAGCATGATAAAAAATGCTATGATAGAAACTATGCTAAAAAAGAAATTCTTTAGAAAAAAGGGGATAAAAAAATTTAAGTAATAGTACAATCTTAATCATTCATAAATTATCAAAAAGGGGGTTGAATTGTGGAAGTGGAGGTTGTTTTACATGTGCCTGACCCTGAATATGCCTCACAATTATTTACTGAGCAAGCTTTTTATGTATTAAGAAATAGAATTAATAAATATTCAAGTCAAAACAACTTAGGGAATAAAGAGAAAGCTATTAT
The DNA here is from genome assembly GCA_022361035.1 of Clostridia bacterium. Lineage (GTDB taxonomy): Bacteria > Bacillota > Clostridia > Peptostreptococcales > Caminicellaceae > JAKSBP01. Next base: position 5,478 of record JAKSBP010000224.1, on the reverse strand, counting down.
TTATCGACGCATACGTGAAGAAATGAAAAAAAAGAGTTTCTATGATGAAAACATTAAATAAGAAAGAAATACAACAACTGAATAGTATCCTAGTTTTTACAGAACATAGGACTTATAAAGAAGCCAGATTATTTTTTTAACGTAAAGATGGACAAGCCAACTCTTTATAGTAAGAGAAGTGTAGTTTAGCAGAGGAGGTGAGGATGTGGAGAACTATAAATTTGAAATATCTCAAGATGAATTAATTAATTTATTAGTTGCTTTAAAAAGTGAAATTGTAAAGTTAGAGGAAGAATCAAAAAAATATATAAAGTATAGAGAAGAAGAATTAGACGAAGAAATTAAAATAAGTAATAGTGATATTATTTTTACACCCCGTGAACTTAAAGAAGAATTAGAAAAAAGATTGGAGGATATTAAATCCCTATATATGAAAATGAATCCTATAAAAAAGACAAAAAAAGAGACCTCTTAAAGGTCATTTAAAAAATTATTCTTGTATCTATTATACCATGATAGAGATTCAAAAAACAAGTGTAGGAGGGCAATATGACAAGAGAAGAATGTTTTCGCAGACAAATAGAAGCAACGTTGAAGATTGAGAAAGAATATGCTAAGGAACCCGAGGAATTACTAAAAGTTTCTAATATAAAAGAGGACTTAAAACAAGTGTCTTTAGATGCAATAGCTAGAAATGAGAGGCTTAGATCACTTTACATATAAAGAGGGGGAATTAAGTTGACTGATATAAATATAATCGGTGTTGATAAAGGTAGTATTTTTACAAATACAAGCAAAGGTTTTGAAATACTTAGCACAGTAAAAAGATTAGATAGAGATGATATAAGGATTGGAGCAGGTCAATTAGTAGTTAAAATTGATGATAGTGAATATCTACTTGGTGAAAAAGGAAATTTTGCAACTGATTTAATGAAAGCAGATCAAATAAATACGCCAATTTTGACTTATGGATCAATAGCTAAGAGCTTTAAAGATAATGAACTGATAAAAACTAACTTAGTTTTAGGACTGCCAATAAAGCTATATTCAAGAAATAAAGTAAGAATGAAAGAGCTATTTGAAAACAAATCTAAGACGGTGACAATAAACAATGAAGATAGATTGATAGCAATAAAGAATGTCTTAGTATATCCAGAGGCGGCAGCTGCTTTTAATAACCAAAGGGAAGTAGATGGAATCGTATTCGATTTTGGAGGATTATCAGTAGATATTGCAGAGTTTAGGGATGGAAAGCTTGAAAAATACAGTACATATAGCATGGGATTATTAAAATTATACTCTAAAATAGCGAATAAAGTTAATGCTGATTATGATTTATCAGTAACGGAATGGGAAGTTAAGAACCTATTAGAGAATGGCATATATATCTTTGGTCAAAAGAAGGACATAGGAGCAGGTAGGATAATTGATAATCATATTTCTGATATTATAGAAAGATTCAAACTTGAATATGACCTTAAAAGAGCTAGAAATATAATTTTAACTGGTGGTGGTAGTGAAGATTATTTTGATAAACTAAAAGCTCATATTCCTCAATCTAAGCTTTCAAATAATGCCAAGGGTGATAATGCAATAGGGCTTGAAAAAGTAGGAAGAACAATATTTGGTGAGTAAGATGTGTATTACGGAAATTGAAAGAGATATTAGTTCATTAACCTTATGGCCAAAGACTAAATACTCTAAACTTGAAGCTTTAATTTATCTAAAAGTTAAGATAGCCAAAAGAGAAACCTTAATTACAATATCTAGCTTAGCTAAAAAGTTTTCATGGAGTAGACATAAGACTAGAGATTTCTTAAAAGAGTTAGTAAAGATTGATTCAATATCAATCAGCAAATTAGGGTCAGAAATACACATTAACAATGTGTCCTTTGAAACAAAAAAGGACATACAAAAGGACAGTAAAAAGGACACTGTAAAAACTGATAAAAGCAATCATATAGAAGAATGTAAGGACATCAAAAAAGACATGGAGAAGGACACCCATAAAAATAATGATATTATACTTCCTATTTCAAAAGATAGCATGTTAGAAATATTAAATATTTAAGGACTAAACAAAAGGTTAGTGAAGGAAGGTGAGGAACTTGAGACCATATCTATTATGGATTAAGCGGGGGAGAAAGCCCCGCACAAATAACAATGCTGTCATTCCTGTGGGTGCAATACTCATACTATTAGCATTAGCAATAATTGCTATTTCTATACGGTTTATTTTGCCTCCTTTCACATATAGGAGCTTAGGGGCCTTGGCCCCGGCTCCACATAAATATGTGGGTGATGCTCATGAGTAGCAGAAAAAGACTATTTATTTTAAATGATCCTAGTGCTCCAAGATTAAATCCATCATTGGCACAAGAAATTGGTTTGAATGAGAGCATAATTCTATTACAGATTGAATTTTGGATAAGTATTTCAAACCATTTTATCAACGGAAAGTATTGGACATACCAAAGTCTTACCAATTTAAAAGAGTCTTTTCCGTTTTGGAGTAAGGCAACCATAAATAGAGCTATTAAGAATTTAATTGATGACCAATACATTATCGAAGATAAATTTAATCAAAAGAAATATGACAAGACTCGTTGGTTTACTTTAAATCATAATAAATTATCTGGATTATATTCCCTAGAAATAGGGGGGGATGAAACAGGTTCAGCTCAAAATGAAACATGTTTGACTCAAAATGAAACGGGTTCAACGCAAAATGACACAACTATACCAGAGACTACTACAGAGATTACTACAGAGACTACTACCAAAAACATAATATATGAACAAATTAAAAATTTGCGTTTGAGGTATTCAGAAAATCAGTTAAAGGTTATTGATGATTACTTAGATATTTTAAAGTGGACTAGAAAACACGGAAAGATTGCAGATAGTGTAATTCTAAGCATGTATAACGAATGGAGTAGTTTTAAGATTGAGTTTGTTATGTATGGTTTAAGCATCTATATAAATAATCCAAAACACCATGACAAAAGAGAAAATTATACAATAGGCATTATGAAAAATGCCACAGCGGAGCAAGTAGTACAACATTTTGAGAACGATGGCAAAACAAAGCAAAACCACGATACAAATAAGGCTAAAAATAGGTTTCATAATTTTAAGCAAAGGAAAATCCAATATACAAGTGAGGAACTTAAGGATAAATTAAACTTTAAAAAACAAAGTTTTAGAAGGACTGAATAGAGTGGGTCTGTCAGGGCAAATCACTTTTGCAGATATTGAAAATGCAGATTGTAAAATCAATCCAAAACCTAAATGGTTGATTGTATCACAAAGAAAGCTATGGTGCCCATATTGTAACTGGGTAAAGTCGTTCAAGAAAGATAAATATTTAGGTGTAAAGAAATGTGAAGCTTGTGGAATTACAATAAATGATTATTATGTTAAAAAATATAACGAGTTGGAGTTGTTTGGTGTTAGAGCTTATAACAAGAATCGCAGGAATGGAGATTGTAAGTATTAAAAAGAATTGTGAATGTAGAGGGTGTGGGAAATTAATTCCTTCAAATAGCAAGTGCTACATAAAAGTATCTAAAAGCAAAGGTGGGCCTTTTTTAGAGGAGTTTTGTTTAAATTGCGGAGGGGAATTGAATGATAAAAAAAGTTTGTCCAGTGTGTGGCAAAGTAACAGTTTATAAGTCTCCTAGTTTAGCAAGAACACATTGCAGCAGAAAATGTGCAAACACAGCTACTGCAAAGTATAAAAGACACACGAAATATAAGAAGTACTAAAGCTGTATTTAGCGGAGGATTGGAAGAAGGTGGACTATGAGCAGCACAAATAGAAGCGAAGCTAGAAAAACACATAAATCAGATTATTATGTTACTCCAGTAAGAGAGATAGAAAATTTTTTAAATGAACTGCAAAAGGAAGAGAATCAAATTCTAATTAAAAATTTCCTAGACCCTTGTGCTGGGGGATTAATTGGAAAAGATAAAATGAGTTATCCTGAAGCAATAAAGAATGCAGTTTATGATCGATACGGTGGCAAGCCTAGAGTTGAAACAATTGATATAAGATTAGATTCACTAGCTAATATAAAAGGCAACTATCTAAAAATGGATTGCAAAGACAAGTACGATGTAATAATCACCAATCCACCATTTAATATAAGCCTAGACATAATTAAAAAGGCTTTGAATGATGTAAAAGATAATGGGTATGTAATTATGCTACTGAGACTTAATTATTTTGGTTCTAAGTCTAGGAAAAAGTTTTGGGAGGAATATGGATTGCCTAAATATACCTTTGTACACCATAAAAGAATGAGCTTCACAGATGATGGAAAAACGGACAGCATAGAATATGCTCATTTCGTATGGGAAAAGGGGTATCGATCAAATTTTACAAACTTGAGAGTTATATAAGTGCTAGTTAGCGTAATTGGTGGTGATGAGATGAATTTAACACATTTTAGTTTGTTTACTGGAATAGGTGGAATTGATTTAGCTGCGGAATGGGCCGGATTTAAAACAGTTGGGCAAGTAGAAAAAGACGAATTTTGCAGGAAAGTTTTGAAGAAGAATTTTGGAGATATCCCAAGATGGGAGCTGATACAGAATGTTACCGCAGAGAACTTTAGGAGAAGAACAAACTTGCAAGCAATTGACCTTATTTCAGGAGGATTTCCATGCCAGCCATTTAGTGTTGCCGGGCAGCAAAAAGGCAAGGCAGATGACCGTTATCTCTGGCCAGAAATGTTTAGAGTTATTGAAGAACTCAGACCCACTTGGGTACTTGGTGAAAATGTTACTGGAATCGACGGATTGGCACTCGACCAAGTGCTACTTGAGTTGGAAGGTATCGGCTACGAAACAGCACCACCGATTGAAATACCGGCTTGTGCCGTCAACGCCCCGCACAGGAGAAGCAGGATATTCATTATTGCCTACTCCAGTAGCAAAAGATGGTCCGGGATATTACGTTCTTTCTCTAAAACATGCTCAAAAGCGTATAGACACTGGCAAACACGCTCATTGGATGCACATAGCCATATTATACCACGGTTGGAACAAAGCTTGGGCGAATCCTCGATTTGCAGAATTAATGATGGGATTCCCAATAGGGTGGACCGACTTAGAGCTTTAGGAAATGCGGTAGTTCCTCAGCAGATATACCCAATATTGAAATATATTGCTGATATAGAAAAGCACAAAGGAGAGTTATTAATTATGAAAAGTGAAAGTAGAGTTTCAAAGCATTATAAAAAGGGCACAGAAGATTGGGAAGCACAATACAATATGCTACTTGAAGACAATGTAACTTGTGGCGATTGTGTACATAGTCAAAGATGTAAGATGCTATTTGGTGGCGATGACAACAATACAAGCTGTCAATTCTATCCAAATCGTTTCAGAGCAAACTAGAATATTACCGTAATTCTTGTGGAATATGAATTAAGTAATGATATAAAAAAATAGGAGAAGATAACAAGGCTATTA
>JAKSBP010000319.1 GCA_022361035.1 Clostridia bacterium | reverse complement strand
TTATTCTTAGTCTAATTATTTAAAAAACTACATTAATTTTATGGTAAAATTGTAAGGCTTTGCAAATTATATTATAAGGGAAAAGTCATAAAAAATGCAATATTATACAATTTATTTCATTAAATAACTTTATCTTACATTTAGAGCCATATCTTTTTGCATAAATTTCCAATTGTATATTATTATCTTTATTATTAGGTTGAAATAGTAATATTTTGACATTTGCAGCCCTTAATCTAGTCTATGGACCCTATTCCAACAACTAATGAAGGTCATAGATAGGATTTAAAAAAGGTGCTATGGATACCAGTTTGTACTTAATTTTGGTATATAAAAAAGCATAGGAATTAACGCTTTTGTTAAGCGAAAAATCCTATGCCGTTTAATCTCTAAGGAGTTAGTGACGGGAAATCACTTTAATAGAAATCTGGCAACACCTAGTTATAGTTTTCACAAATATAATTAACCACCCTATATTTAAAATTAAAGCAGTAAATCCTATATTTGCTATTTTTTAAATTATATTTACATTTTATTAACGTTAACTTAATTATACAACATTTTTTATTTATATTCAAACACTCTTCTACTTTTTTAGTGAATTTTTTGTAGTTTTATGTCATATTTTAGAATATTTTTTGTTATTTTTCTAACTTTCCTTCACTTGCTTTAATAAATTTAGGTAAATTAATTATGTATCTACTATGATAGCCTTCCCCTATTTTATACCTTTCATCATAGGCTTCAACTTTAAATTTAAGCTTTTTACCATCTATTTCTATGAGTTCAGCCCTTGCCTTAACTTTCATACTCACAGGAGTAGCAGCTAAATGCTTAACATCTAAATGTATACCCACTGTAGCAAAACCCTCTGGCAAATGTGGGTCAACTGTCTTGAGGGAAGCATTTTCCATTAAACCAATCATCATCGGTGTGGCAAAAACTCTCACAGACCCACTCCCAAAATTTACGGCTGTATCTCTTTCTGTCACTAACTCTTCAACTTCTACGCTCATGCCAACCTTAAGGTTAAATTCCATAGTTTTCACTCCTCAATGTAATACTTTAATTTATCATTAATTATATAGATGAGTAACATACAAACTTAATAAGCGAAAGCAGACACTGAGGTTTCCTTCTCAGCAATTTTAATAAATCTGTTTTACCTTCTATTATCTATTTAAAAACAGATTTATTGCATGAGCCTAAAGGATTCTCTGTGGCTGATTGAGTACATTAATATTCTCTATCACTCTTCTATATAGTGAAACAACACTAAAACCTAAAATAAATTTCAAAAAGAATAATGAAGGCTTACATATTTTTTCTTTCAAATTTATTTATCTTTAAAGTTGTTCGTATATAATTATATCAAATTTTATTCTATTTGACACATAATTAGTAATGGAAAGGGTTATATAGTTATCTTTTTGCAAATCCATAATTTTACTTTTTCCTACAACGTAAAATCTAGATTAGAAAAAACCTCATATTTCATAAATATAAAGGTTTTTTCTATCTTTTAATTTACCTATTTTAATATTTTTCATCAGTCTAAAAATCTACATGGTCATCATCTTGTTGGTTTTGCTCATTTTGTTCCTTTTGTTCATCTTTTTCAATCGATTTATCTTCTTCATCCTCGCTAATATAACTCTTTTCCATTTTTGACAGGGCCTCTAATCCCTCTGTAAATACTATTTCAAATTCATCGGCATTCAATGTTTCTTGGGCTAATAATGCATTAGCAACTTCGTGAAGTTTATCAATATTTTCTGTTAAAAGCCTCTCTGCCTTTCCATATCCACTATCTATTATATCTCTTGTTTCCTTATCTATTTGTGCTGCAACCTCTTCGGAATAATCCTTTTTAGAGGTGAAGTCTCTACCTAAAAATACTTCCTCACCGGAACCATAGGTCATAGGTCCAAGGTTTTTACTCATACCATATTTAGTAACCATGCCCCTAGCTATTTCTGTAGTTCTTTGAAGATCATTCTGGGCTCCAGTACTAATATCGTTAAGTACTAACTGCTCTGCTACTCTACCACCTAAGAGATGAATTATTCTCTCTTCCATTTCCGTCTTTGTCAGATAGTACTTATCTTCCTTAGGAAGAATCATGGTAAACCCACCAGCTCTACCACGTGGAATAATAGTTACTTGGTGAACTGGGTCTGTATTAGGTAGAAGTCTAGCAACAACTGCATGACCTGCCTCATGATAGGCAGTTAATCTTCTATCCTTCTCACTTATAACTCTACTTTTCTTTTCTGGACCAGCTATTACTTTAGTAATAGCCTCTTCTAATGTATCCATATGAATCTTTTTATTATTCTTTCTAGCTGAAAGGAGGGCAGCTTCATTCAATAGATTTTCTAAATCAGCAGGGGTAAATCCTGGGGTTCTTCTAGCTAACACCTTTAGATTAACATCATCTGCCAGAGGTTTATTCTTTGTATGGACCCCGAGTATTGCTTCCCTTCCCTTTATATCAGGTATGCCAACTACTACTTGTCTATCAAATCTACCTGGTCTAAGCAGGGCAGGGTCTAATATATCAGGTCTATTGGTAGCTGCAATTATAATAATACCTTCATTTATCCCAAAACCATCCATTTCAACTAAAAGCTGGTTCAGGGTCTGTTCCCTTTCGTCATGGCCGCCACCTAGACCTGCTCCCCTTTTCCTACCTACTGCATCTATCTCATCTATAAAAACAATACATGGTGAATTCTTTTTAGCCTGCTCAAATAGGTCACGTACCCTTGAAGCACCTACACCAACAAACATCTCTACAAAGTCTGAACCACTAATACTAAAAAATGGAACTCCTGCTTCTCCAGCAACTGCCCGAGATAAATAGGTTTTACCAGTTCCTGGAGGGCCAACCATAAGTACTCCCTTTGGTATCCTTGCACCTAACTCTATATACTTTCTTGGACTCTTTAGGAAATCTACTATTTCCTTTAATTCTTCCTTTTCTTCGTCAAGGCCAGCAACTTCTTTAAAGGTTACTTTTTTATTGTTCTCATCCTTATGGAGCTTGGCTCTGCTTTTACCAAAGGACATGACTCTGCTTCCTCCACCTTGGGACTGCTGCATAAATACAAACCAAAACACAACAAATATCAAAACCATAAACACTGAGGGAAGTATGTCTATAAACCATGGAGTTCCCGCTGGTGGTTCTCCTGTAAGTACTAGTCCCTGTTCTACAGCAGGTAAAATATAATCATCCATGATTGCTTCTGTATTAATTGCCTCGGGTATATAAGAAGTGAATTCGATCCCCTCTGTCTGCCCTTGCTCTGTACCTTCTACCCCTTGGGGCTTTAGTACACCACTTACTCTATTATTAATCAAATGTATCTCTTGTACATTGTTATTCTTTAAATTTGTTATGAGCTCTGAAAATGCTATGTCCTCCACTTGTTCGGGCTGCTTTGTATAAAACTGTACTATCATTAGTATTATGATAAATATTAGTATATAAAAGCTTGCACCTCTAAAAAATTTTCTCAAGAATCCTCCTCCTTTCCCACACAAAACGGGTCTCTTAATTTTAACATATTTTAATTTTCTAGACAACTTTCCATGTAAGTTAATTTAATTGCTTTGTCGGTTTGTGAATCCACCTTATAACCTTCACTCATCCTATACCCTACAATCCATATAATTCCTTTTTCATCACATAATATTGGAATTTCACCTCTAAGTTCCTTTGGAATTTTGTGGTCGATAAAGTAATCCTTTACTTTCTTTGTACCTTTCATGCCCAAGGGTTTAAATCTATCTCCTTTTCTTCTATTTCTTATAAACAAGTCACCATTAATTTTATTATAGTCAATAAAAATTGTATGTCTATTGTTTTTATTAAGAAGAATTTCTGACTTCGGCACTATTTCTGCTCTTATAGAGAATCTTAAATTTTCAACATGGGTAGTCTCTCCCATATGTAATTTGTATTCAAAATCATAGGTCCCATTTGTACTTTGCATACCTTTATTTAATTTGATATCTATACTATTATACCCAAGCTCAACAAGGATATGCCCTGGCAAGTCTATTCTAGAACCGACAGCTTTTTTATGGGAAAGATTGATTACACCTTCTATATGAATCCAACCTATGTCCTTTAAATTTCCTTTAATCCTCTCAATAACCTTCCTTAAAATTCTTTTTTTCATTGAAATATGTAGTTTGTTAAATTTTTCTAAATCCAGGTGATAATCGCCATCAGCAGCCCAAGTAAGTATGGTTTCTAGCTTCTCCTTTGCTGCCCCATCAAGAAAGTCACTATCGTCTCTAAGTAGATTTGCACTTCGCCAAAGAGTATCTACAATACGGGAATTAAAGTTTTTCTCTATATATGGTATAAGTTCGAGTCTTACTTTATTTCTTGTATATATGGTTTCTAGATTTGTCTTATCTATCCTAGGTTTCAAACTATTATACTTACAGTACTCTTCTATTTCTTGCCTAGTAATATCAAGTAGAGGTCTTATTATTTTCTCATCCCGCATATAGTCTATTGCAGCAAGTCCTTCTAAGCCCGAACCTCTAATGAGTCTCATCAATACTGTCTCTGCCTGGTCATTGCGATTTTGAGCTACTGCAATCTTTGTTGAACCTGTTTTCTTTGCTATTTTATCAAATAAACTATACCTTAATTCCCTTCCTGCTTCTTCAAAGGTTATACCCTTTTCTTTACCATATTCACCAACATCGTATGAAAAGATAAAGGATTTTACCCCTAGTTCATGGCAGAATTTCTTCACATATTCTGAATCCATGTCAGCTTCCCTTCCCCTAAATTGATGATTCAAATGTACAACAAAGAGCTTTAATTCTAAATCCTCCCTTAACCTCCATAAAAGATGTAGAAGGCAAATTGAATCAGGTCCTCCTGAAACTCCTATTACAATACTTTCTTTCTTCTTTATAAGTTCATATTTTTTAATAGTCCTTAAAAATTTTTGAAGTATGTCCATAATTTTTCTCTCCAAATACTTGCCTTTATCTAAAAGGCCTATAGGTAGATTCTATATAGAAGAATCAAAATAATAGTAAAACCTAAAGTGGACCCTATAAAGAAAGTATTAATTACTAAGTTAACTCTATCATTATATCTCATTTTCCTTTTTATGCGAAGAGTTTTATACATTTTTTTTACTTCAAATATAAAATTATTAAAATCTATATTTTTTTGATACAATCCTTTTTCTACTAAATCAATAAGTTTTCCGTTTATCTCCCTTCTTCTAAGCTCTTTTATAATATGTCTGATTTCAACATTTAAAAGCTTTTTTTCATCTCTTAATACTAGATTAACAAACATCATACACATGGAGAACAAATCGTATTTAGTGTCAGCCTTCCTAGAACCCATATTCCATTTGGCTCTATCGTAAAGGGGAGTAAATTCTTTTATACTGGCTCCTATTGGCACTATTCCCCCTAAATCAATGACTTTAATTTCTCCCATTTTTCTATCTATCATGACATTTTCTAATTTTAAATCTCCAAATATATAGCCCTCTTTGTGAAGATTATAAATCATTTCCCCAATTATTATTACTACTGCCACTATTTCCTTTAAACTTAATCTGCTTTTTAAAATGTATTCTTTGAGATTTTCCCCATTTATATATTCTATTATTATAAAATAGTATGTTTTCCCCATCTCTTCATAATCATCTAACTCTATAACCTCGGGTATTATATCGAGATATATAAATTTATTTAACATATTTGATTCCTTTGTAATACTTTGCAAATCCTCGGATATCTTTAAGGCATAATGGGAGTTGCTTTTCATATCTAATACTTTATATACCCTTCCGATTCCACCTCTACCTAAAAATTCAACTATTTTATACGAATTTTTATTCCATTTACCAGTGATTATCCTACCATCTAATCTCATCTTAAAACCCTCTTAACAATATTTAAAGCGGCTAATATAGCCGCTTCAGATTGCTGACTTTGTCAACAATATATCAGGTTATGGTAAAAGCCCAAATTCGAGTACACTGAAGTTCTTAAGGTGAAAATTACAGCAGTGCAGAAATTGGACTTTTCCCAAGGACCCCTAAGGTGCTAATATGGTCCCTTAAGGTTAACAGAGTCAGAAGGCCATAGGACTCTACAAAACCTCAAGGCATACTGGAATTTAAATTTTTCCTCACCCTAAAGAACCATTGGTTCCCTTATTCTATACAATATTTTCAGCAAAAAGAGGTTCTTCTTCTGTTATCTCATTTGAATTTGGACTTTTATTAGTAAATAATTCTATCGCTCTATAAATTGCAGGAGCCGTTGGTGTAGCCCCTTTAGGCTCCATATTATATATTGCTTTTTTCACATATTCCGTGTCATTGCTAAAGTCATTTATTATATCGGTGGCTTCCTTACCCTTTCCTGGAAAGGCTATGACCGCTATTTGACTTACTCCCTTCCTTGAGTTTAAGGAGTTCATCAGTTCTATAATACTCTCCCTTGCCCTATGGATTTTCGACTTCATGCTTCCACTACAATCCATAAGAATACAACATTTTATATGTATTTCATCGCTCAAATTTTCTATGTACTCTACAAATTTATTTCTTTTTTTAGGTTTTATATCATCAAGCTCCGCCCCAATAATGTCCTTTAATTGTTTATTTACTACATTACTTAAGGTCTTATTTACAGTTCTTTGAGTTACCATTTGAAGTGTGGAGCCTAAATTTTCTATATAGGTTAGTTCCCATTCTCCCCCGCCATTTTTAGCAATTTTTTGTATTTCCTCTAAAGGGCTTTCATCGGCTTCCCTATCATCGGCAATCCCTATGGCACTTACTATAATGTTATTTAAAGCAGCTTCCTTTACAGCTATAACTGGATCGCCACCAACATTAGACCGCCCATCGGTAACAACTATGATCTGATTAATTTTCATCTTCCTTATACCCCCAATCTTTTTCATAAGTTGTCCATTAGTTTATTATATGCAAATTAGGTGTGTTTTATACTTTATACAAAAAAATAGTGTAGACAATAAAAGTCTACACTCACTATAATAAAGTCTCTATTTACCGGAAACAGACAGCTCTCTAATTTTCAAAGATGGCGATCCAATGTAACCACCACCTGGAAAGGTGAATTTCAAGTCATTTCCTACTTCAATAACTTCTTTTATCAGGTCATAGAAGTTCCCTGAAAGGGTTATCTGATTTACAGGTTTAGAAATTTTACCATCTTCTATAAGATACCCATGGGCTGACAGGGAGAAATCTCCCGATACAGGATTTGTCCCAGAATGAATCCCCTGCAAATCAATTATCATTAGGCCCCTTTCCATACCTCCTACCATATCCTCAAGCCTACTATTGCCTTTTTGAATGTACATATTTGTTGGAGCAATTGATACTGTCGATTTATATGAACCTTTATATCCATTACCTTTAGATTTGACTCCATCTTTTTTTGCGGATTTAAGGTTATGGAGATAGTTTTTAAGAACACCTTTTTCAATAATATTCTTACTTTCAGAAGCAACACCTTCTCCATCAAAGGACCTGGTCATTACTCCCCCTTCCATAAATGGGTCATCGGTTAATGTAATAATATCCTTAGCAATCTTTTCATTTATCTTTCCCTTTAATAAAGAAAGTCTTTTTTGGACACTTTCAGCTGAAAAAATAGAGCTGTATGCTTCAAGTAAAGTAGCCGCTGCATCATTTCTAATTATTATTGGGTAGCCATTAGACTCCACACTATCGGCCCCCAGTAGCGATATTCCTTCCTTCACTGCCTCTACTGCTAAGGTCTTGGGGTTAAAGCTATTAAAATCATTGGAGATTAAATATCTAGAAGCGGTTTTAACATCATCGTCATCCTTGACCATAACAGATATAGATGCATAGGCAATGTTAGATTTATCCTCCAGATTAAGGCCCTTTGTGTTAATCATTATACTGTGTACCATTTCTTCTCCAAAGATACAATAGTCTACTGCGTAGACCTTTTTATCATATTTTAAAGCCTCTGCCTCCATTAATTTTGTAAATTTTACTTTTTCTTCATTCGAAACCCTATCTAATTGATTATTGAAGCTATTAACTTTCTTATATTCATTGGAACCTTCGAAAATAAACTCTTCGTCATCGCTATCTATAATACTAGCATTATCTACTACCTTCTCTATAAGCATGTCTATGGAGCTTTCGTCCAATTTCTCTGTATATGAATATCCCATTTTTCCACGGTAAATTCCCCTAAAGGATAGGCCCTCTTCGTCTGAAATACTATAATCATCTAGCTCTCCCTTAAAAACCCTTATATTAAGCTTTTTTCTCTTTTGTATAAAGGCTTCCATCTCCGATATTCCCTTTTCTCTACCCCTTTCAAAGAGAGTTTTTACTATCTCCCTTATACCCATTATTTATCATCCTTTCTTCCACCAACGGTCATAGACTGTATTCTAAGGGCAGGCTGTCCCACATTGACAGGTATAGAGCCACTCTTAGAACCGCACATCCCTTGTCCATGGTCTAAATTATTTCCTACCATATCTATTTTTTTAAGAATTTCTGGTCCATTTCCTATCAAAGTAGCACCCCTTACGGCCCTATCTATTTTACCATTCTTTATAATATATCCTTCTCTAACGGAAAAGTTAAAGTCACCGGTGGTAGTATTGACAGAACCTCCGCCCATATACTTTGCGTATAATCCATATTCAGTGTTTGAAATCATATTTTGTAAACTGTCTTTACCAGAAGCTATGTAGGTATTTGTCATCCTTGAAGTAGGGGCATATTTATAGGACTGCCTTCTTCCCGAACCCGTAGAAGCCATGCCCATCCTTTTTCCATTTAATTTATCTATTAAATATCCCTTTAATACACCATTTTCTATGAGTACATTCCTTTTAGTAGGAGTTCCTTCATCATCTATATTCTGAGAGCCCCAAGCGTTGGGAATTGTTCCATCATCAATAGCAGTAACAATATCCGATGCAATTTTTTTACCTATTTTATCGGTAAATACTGAGGTTCCCTTGGTAATAAATGTGGCTTCTAAGCCATGACCACAGGCCTCATGGAATATTACTCCCCCAAAGCCATTATCTATAATAACGGGCATTTTTCCACCTGGACAAGGCCCCGCCAAAACCATGGTTTTGGCAGTCCTAGCTGCCTCTTTAGCATATTCTTCTATGTTTATTTTTTCATAAAACTCAAAACCCATGTGGGCTCCAGGCCCATAGCTCCCCGTCTGCATCTCTCCATTGGCTGATGCTATCGCTTCAATCATAGTCCTCGTTCGTACCCTTTTATCCTCGGTGAATAAGCCTTCTGTGTTGGCAATAAGTACGTTTTGCTCGTAATCTAAATATCTAACCTTTACTTGAGATATAACTTCATCATAATCCTTAGCTGCATAATATGCCCTTCTCATCAAATCAACCTTTTTTAGGTTAAGGACATCACCTAGGGGAGTTTCTATATTATGAATATTTTTAATAGAATTTTCCCTTAGTTTAACTGTAATATCTCCCTTTGAATCCTCTATAGCCCCAGCTGCTTCCTTAGCAACTTTAATTAAGTTGTCCCTAGAAGAGTCATTAGTATAGGCATATAAGCTTCTTATACCATCAAAAACCCTTATTCCTACACCGTAGTCTCTACCGGATATGGTGCTCTCAACCTTCTCTCCTACCATGGTAATAGATGTATTGATACGATCTTCTACAAAGATTTCAGCAAATATGCCACCTGTAGAAACAGCCGCATATAATACATCTTCAACAAGGCTCCTATTCAGCATTTCTTTTCCTCCTCCAATAGGGTTATTTATATTAAGATATTAAAGCAGCTTCAAGAAGCTTTAAATATCTTTATTCTTTAAGCCTTCTCTCAGGGTTAAATCCCCTGAAAATGAAAAAGGCTCTATAGCCCAAATTTTTATTTTAATAAATTATACTAATTATGAAATTTGCTTAGTTAACATTTTATAACAATTAATATTATATATGATTTTTTTATAGGATAAAAGGCTAAGTTTGAGAACTTAGCCTTGCCTTTTCCATATCTTCGTGACTAGAACTGTCATATCATCATCTATTTCATTCCCTCTCTTTTCTATGGCACTGCTTAATATTTCATCGGCAATGCTCTGGGGATTTCTGCTGTCTAATTGATTTATAAGCTCTACAACCCAAGCTGTATTGTCGATAAAGTTTTTATCAGCATCTAAAACTCCATCGGATATGGTTATTACAAAATCTCCATCCCTTAGCTTTACTGTTTTACTATCTAAAAATATTTCACTTACAATCCCCGCAGGTAGGGAAGAGGACTCTATAACCTCAACATCTCCCTTTTTTCTCTTTACAAAGGAAGCAACGGCTCCATTTTTTATAAATTCTACCTTTGCTGTATAGAGATCGATTATTGATAGATCTATAGTTGAGAAGGTTTCATCTAATGATTTTGATATAAGTATTGAGTTAACGGTTTTTATTACTATATCTTTACTAAAGCCTGCCTCCATTAATTGTTCAAGCAAAGTTATTGTTGCCATACTTTCCCGGGCCGCCTTTTCACCAGAACCCATTCCATCGCTCAATGCAACCATATATTTACTGTCCTTAAGATTAAGAAATGAATAGTTGTCACCACTAACGGCATTGTTATCTTTAGATATTTTAGCTATACCAGTATTAGCCTTATATTTCTGAGCTTCAATAAGCTGAATAATGCAGTTGCCATTGGGGCAGCATTCACGACTTTTCTTTATAACTTGCTTTCCAATGACTTTAGATATCAGTGGTATTATTTGTTTTTCACAGGTTTTTCTATTGTAACAATTCTTCCTTTCTACATCTATTTGGAATCTTCCCCTTTCATTTTCTAAAACCGTAATACTATCTACTAGTATTTTTTCCTTGTCAAATGCTACATATAAAGTATCTTCTACATCTTTTTTAAACTCCACCTTTGTTATAATATCATTAGACAAATCATCTATAATTTCAGATACTCCATGAAATTGCTCTGAAACAAGCTGTCTCATTTCAAAAAGTTTTTTATTCCATTTATATCCCACTTTATATATTTCATAGGTTGAGTTAATCCTGTCTAAGAGCTTGTCTTCCTTTAAGCATTTCTTCTTTAAGTATAGGGGAAAATTATTCTTATCCAGTTTTCCTTCACTCTCTAGGATTGTAACTGCATCCATTATTCCGTTATATGTGCTATAAAAATGACTATTCCAACAGCTTCTTTTCATGCTGCAGCTTGTACATATAGAGTTTGCTATATCATTTATAAGATTTGTAATCTCTTTATTTTCAATAATTTGTGTCTTTTCAGATATCTTTGAATAGGTGGCAGCTAGCTCGCCAAAGGCCCTTGAGTACTCCCTTAGCTGCTTAGTGGTTAATTTTTTAATTCTCTCACTGTATAATTTATCTATTTCAATAGTATTTACCTTAGAATTGATAATTTTAGCCATGTAACTGGACAATGTCTTTGGAGTTAGCATAAAGATTACAAAGGCAATTAAAATCTCTTCAAATTGTATCAGGGTTTCTGTTGAACCATTTATATAGAAGGTCAATATAGAGTTTCCCAATATCATCCCT
Organism: Clostridia bacterium; assembly: GCA_022361035.1. Taxonomy (GTDB): domain Bacteria; phylum Bacillota; class Clostridia; order Peptostreptococcales; family Caminicellaceae; genus JAKSBP01. The sequence continues at coordinate 18,595 of JAKSBP010000319.1, read as the reverse complement.
AGAATCGATGCTACCCTTCCTATATCCTTAAATATTCCGGCTAAAAGTCCTGAAAAAGCATATATTCCTATTATGCTTGGAGTTCCAGTTGTTGTCATGCTAGTTATGACTCCAATAGTTACTCCTACTGCTGCTCCTATTGATGCACCGCCATTATATGCAAAAAATAAGGTCAATAGCATGCCAATAATATTTTTTAAGGAAAATTTGAATATTTCCACATTAGATAAGCCAAGTACTACTACCGCCGACACGATAGCAATACAAATAACTTCTTCATTTGATAAAACCTTCCTGTTTGAATTATTTGTCAAGGCTGGAATAGCATATGACAGTATATATATAAAGACAAATACTACTATGGCTTCAAATCCAGTCATAAATAAATCATAAAGGTAAAATTCAGTAAAAAAAGTATATATTGCCCCTATGGAAAAAGTAATAAATGCAGATGTAAAGGCTAGCTTGAATATATTAAAGTTTAAATTTTTAATTAGGTACCTAAAGAAAATGAGAATGGAAATCATAGTAATTATATATCTATATTTTTCCGTCTCCATAGTCATTATTCCTAGTAAAACAATTACTCCCAACCCAATGTTTTTCTTATCTTTTACTATCATTATTGAGAAAAATCCTATTCCAAAGGGCATTAATCCTTCAAGTATCGATGCTCGTCCTAGTAAAAATGCCAATAATCCTAAAAGAATAAAATTTTTATTCAATATATTAATAGATTGTCCATATTTTTCACCAGCCTTTTTAAGAACTCCAGCATTAAATTTTGCCATAATAAAAAACACCTCCTGTTATGGGTTACTCAAAAACGGCCTCTGTTATTACTTTATTTTCTATCCGCTTTCCCCATCTTTTAGATATTCACATAAAATACTGCTAAGTATATTAAAACTTAAGCATAGGGAAAATAAATGGCATTGATTTGTAATATCTTAGGCTCCATTCTTTGATATACCTAAAGAAATTATACCAAGAGTTGTTTGAAATATTTGTCAACATCCCTCCCCATGCCTAAAAAAGTTTAAGACATTTTATATCAACTCTAGACAAAATGAATAATGGGCTTAAATAAATCTTAGTTTCGACATCATATATTTGTGGAAATACTAGAGGGAGGGAGATTTAAGTCATATGCTTAGCTCCAATCTCCAAGTTTGTAGGCCTTCTTATAAGATATTAAAGCCTTGATAGCTTTGCTGGTAATAGGACATGCTTTCTTTGTTTCTACTTGTCTTAAGCTACGGAAGTCACTATAAGAAGCTTAATAGGCTATTTAGCAATAAAAAAACTATCCACCATATGCTAATTATCAGCATATAATGGATAGTTTTTTATTGGCGATCCAGAAGGGACTCGAACCCTCGACCTCTAGCGTGACAGGCTAGCGTTCTAACCAACTGAACTACTGGACCAAATTGATATTGGTAGCGGCGAGTGGACTTGAACCACCGACCTTTCGGGTATGAACCGAACGCTCTAGCCAACTAAGCTACGCCGCCATGGTGGTGCCGGGGACCGGAATCGAACCGGTACGGTCTTTAAGGACCGCAGGATTTTAAGTCCTGTGCGTCTGCCAGTTCCGCCACCCCGGCAAAACATTTTTTATCAGCAACAGAATATATGATACAATAAATTGAGCTCTTTGTCAATACAAATACAGATATTTAAATCCAGCTTAGGTATCAGTTGACTTTTTATATTACCTCACTATAAACATATCCTTCTAAGTTATCATATTCACTTATTCTAATCTTTTTTATATCTAAGGCAGTAAGTATACCATATAATATCTTGCTTCCCGCCAATATAATATCAGCACGCTTTGGTTGTAATCCCTTAATCCTTTTACGGTCAGTATTATTAAGATTTTTAAATCTATTAACCATGCCATTTATTTGTTCAATACTCAATTCATAATTATGTACCTTGTTTCTATCATAAACCTCAAGTCCTTGAGCTATTGACCCTAGGGATGTCACAGTTCCACCAATCCCCGCAACCTCTTTAATTTCAAATTTTTTTATATCTTCAATTACTTCACCTATCATAGTATTTATATCATCATTTAAGTTATACATTTCAAAATCTGTAGCTGGGTCAGTAAATATATGCTTATCGGTCATTCTGACAGCACCAATATCTATGCTCTTTAAATATTTTATTCCTGCATTATCCCCAAGTATAAATTCAGTACTACCCCCACCAATATCTATAACCAACAGTTCCTCTAGCTTCTTATCTATTCCTCTAACAACTCCCATAAACCCTAATTCTGCTTCCTTTTTACCGCTAATTACCTCAATATCTATATTTAATTCATTTCTTACCCTTTCAAGAAATTCACTTCTATTCTCAGCATCTCTAACAGCACTTGTGGCTATTGCTCTTATATTTGTGATTCCTTTATTTATTGCTTCATGTTTAAATTTTTTCAGTGCGGCAATACTTCTATCTATGGCTTGTGGAGACAATAATTTTGTTTTATCTACACCTTCTCCTATACGGGTTGTCTCAATATTCTTTATGCTATCAGTTATATAACCCTCCTCAAGCCTTGCTACTAACATTCTTATAGAATTTGTCCCAATATCAATAACACAGCATTTTTCCATAGTAGTTCCTTTCTTCATTCCCAGTGTACTTTCTTCCATAGATATAGGCCATTTTATTATATTTAAAACAGGTTTATAGCATGAGCCTAAAGGATTCTCTGTGGCTGATTGAGTACGTTAATCTTTACAAGCACACATCTATATATGCATAGGATAAATATATAAAACCGGGAAATAAGTCCCGGTATTATCGACTAATTACTCACCACTTCTATTAAAACCACTGCCTCTTCTATTGATGGCTCTTTTTTTAATAGTTTTCAATTTTTCGTCGCTATCCTTTAAAAATTTTGACAGCATATCTTCAAATCCTGGTGGTCTTGGGGCCTTTGACCTGGAACCCTGTAGTCTTGAACCATGCATATCTTGGGGCTTCGTATGTTTTTGTCTTACCTGGATTTTCTGTGCTTCAGGCTTTATTTCTGGTTTTTTTGTATCTGTTTCCTGGGCTTTCCTTATTGAAAGACTAACCTTTCCTTTCCCATTCATTTCAATAACCTTAACCTTAACTACTTGCTGCTCTTTTAAGTAATCCTTTACATTCTTTACATACTCATCAGCTATTTCTGAAATATGACATAGTCCAGTATTCCCGTCTGGCAGTTGTATAAAAGCTCCAAAATTCGTTATACCTGTAACAGTGCCATCAACTACCTTACCAATCTCCAAGGGCATTAAAAACCTTCCTCCTTAATTTTTTTTACGTTATTGTCTCAAATCAATTATATTTTATCAGGCCTACTATGTCAATATACCTTTTACTAAGTGTTCAAGATTTTTGGTAAAAAATAGTAATTAAGAAAGATGTTTTTTAATAACCCTTATTCATCCTGTTTTTTATCTTGAATAATATATATTATTTCATTTTGCTTTACCATTTTCAATTTTTCCCTTGCCGTTTTTTCAACAAATTCTAAACTTGTACTTTCCTCTGCCCTCTTCTCTATTTCCTTTACTTCACTTTTAAGATCATTAGCTATACTTTGTAATTCCTTTTCTTCTCTTTGCAAATCCTTTAATTTACCCTGTTGATTAGCTATAGTTATTGATAAATAAACTATTAATATACTTAAAAAAAGTATAGCAATTTTATTTCTTCTAAAAAAACTGCCCTTTTTTCTTTTGTTATTTCTTTCCATAAATACACATCCTTAGATAAATTTAATCCACATTATCCATAGAAGATTTAAAAATATATAGTTAAGTTTTAAATTTTCTATGAATAATCTGGGGCTAATTACAAAGCATATAGCAAAACCTTTTATGCTTGTACAGCCTATTTTTAAAAAAATATTTATATATCCTAATATATATTCTATAAAATAATTTCTTTTCCTTCAATAGGATTAGAAACCGACATTTTCTATTTTACTTCTTTTTAAAAATTATTTTAGAGTATTTTTTTATTTCCTCAAGTATCTGATTGGGTATATTGGCGATTCTTTTTATTCTTAAAATCAATGGATTTAGAGCACTATAGATTTTTTTACATGGATAGATTATTGCTTTATAAATACTCCTAAAAACTTCTTTCATTTTTAGATATACATTATATATTATCTTTTTTACTGTATTTAAGAACTTATTAATAGTCTTTACTATTATTCTACTCAATAGCAGATTGTATAATAAAGCACCTAAAATAAAACCTATTAAGGAATATCCCCTTAGCTTACCATCACTACTGTATAGAAGGACAGATATGGCAACTATAGAAATAGATATCCAGAATAGTACGTCTTGGATTATAGCAATAATTTTATTCAGCTTTAACATATTTCTATATATTCTATAGATATCATACATAAAGCCAATTACTACTCCCCCATAAAATGTGGCTAAAAAAATATATAATTGGTAATATATAAATGTAGACATATGTATTTCACCTCAATAAGCAAAGGTACCTACAGCACTTTGTTAGATTAGAGTTACCCTTTAAACCAATTCTCCTGATTAGGTTTCACTACCCCTAGTACTTTAGAATCTTAAATCCCTCTATTCTTTAACCTCTGTTAATCTACAAAAAAAATCTCTATTTTATTAGACATTAGCTTTTTTCTATCCATACTCCAATTATGAATAAGTTAAAGACCAATATCTATAAATAGAGAATTTACTTGAACATCTTTCCAAAGAAGCCTAAGCCCTTAGAAGCTATGTCCTGTTTATCAGAGTAAACAATAGAATTTATATAACCTGCTATTGATAAATTACCATCTTCTAAATTTAATTTTTTTATATCAAGCTCTTCTCCCTTTATTGTGATATTACCCTGTACTGTAACTAAAATAATAACTTCCGGGTTAAAGCTAGTAACGTGTTCTACGCCAGAGACACTCATTTTTTGCCTATTTTCTAATACTAAATTTTGAGATCTATTTTCTATATTTCTCCTTTCTTCCAAATAGACACCTCCTCTCTTATAAGGATATGATATATGGTTAAAATATATTACTTGTAAAGAAGGAGAGACTCTCTCTAATATATCTTAGTTCTTGGATCATATAGATAACCCACATTAATACAAAAAGCCCAAGGCCATGTAGTCCTTGAACTTTTGCTTATAAATCTAAAAATATCCTTCTATAATACTTAGAAGGCTCCTTTACCTCAATTGATTTATCTTATTCTATTGTTTCATACATTTCCCTAGCTCCATCCTTAGTTACGTGTTCCTTTAAATCTATAATCCTAGCCTTAACTGTTCTTGTTCCAAATTCAATAGTAACTATATCTCCCTCAGATACCTCTGTTCCAGGTTTAGCAGGTCTATCATTCACCTTTACTCTACCCTGTTCACAGGCTTCTTTAGCTACAGTTCTTCTCTTTATAAGCCTAGAATTCTTTAAAAATTTATCTACTCTCATAAAATCAACTCCTTTGACAGAGACCTTAATGGGGCTTTTATAACTACTTTTAGTTAAAGAGTATTACGTCATGGCCTTAAGACTAAAAACCTTTATAATACTTAGTTTTTAATATCAAAAAGAAAAAAGCAGCTTAGCTGCTTTTCTTTCACTGAATTCTTAGGCATTAACCATATCTTTAAGAGCTTTACCAGCTTTAAAAACAGGAGCCTTTGATGCAGGAATTTCAATTATTTGTTCAGGATTTCTTGGATTTCTTCCTTGTCTTGCCTTTCTCTCTCTTACATCAAAAGTACCGAATCCAACAAGTGAAACCTTTTCTCCACCTACTAGTGATTCCTCAACACTTTTCATGAATGAATTTAATGCAGCCTCTGCATCTTTTTTTGTTAACCCTGACTTTTCAGCCATGCTTGCAACTAATTGTGCCTTGTTCATGATATTACCTCCTTAAATTAATCTTTTGATAAAGTAATTCTATTTTATTTTATTACGTATATGCTAATTCTATCTTTTATTGAAAAATCCTTCTTTTTGAGCACTTTTTTTTAAAAATAGGTCTCCTTTTCTATTTTTTTGGCCCTATTCCATAATTCATCCATCTCATTAAGGGTCATATGCTTCAAATTTTGACCACTTTTCTTAGCTGATTCCTCTATAAAATTAAATCTCCTAATAAACTTATCTATTGTTTTATTTAGGGATAATTCAGGCCTAACATCCAAAAACCTTGCCACATTTACTACAGCAAATAAAAGGTCTCCTATTTCTTCATCAATATTACCCTTATTGTTGCTCTCTAACGCTATATTCAATTCTTCAAATTCCTCTGAAACTTTTTTCATGGCTCCATAAACATCATCCCAATCAAAGCCAACCTTTGCAGCTTTTTCTTGTATTTTATAGCTTTTCATCAAAGCAGGCAACTGTTTTGGCACCCTAGTGAGAGATTCTGTATAGCTCTCTTCTTCCTTTTCTTTGCGTTTTATTTCCTCCCAATTTCTTACCACATTTTTAGCATTGTCTACTTTTAGTTCTCCAAAAACATGGGGGTGCCTACTTATAAGTTTATTACAAATACCTGTTATGACATCGGCTATATTAAAGTATCCACTTTCCCTTGCTATCTGACTATGGAATACTATTTGCAGCAGAAGATCTCCTAATTCTTCCTCTAAAAGGTCCATATCTTCACTTTCTAATGCCTCTAGCACCTCATAACTTTCTTCTATAAGGTATGGTTTAAGACTCTGGTGATCCTGCTCTCTATCCCAAGGACATCCATCTTTACCTCTTAGTCTGTCCATAATACTAACTAAATTATCCATTTTATATTTTTTAATTTTATTATTGTCAGTTTTAGGAATAAATATACTTGTTAAGTGGTCTAGCCAATCTATTCTGTCTAATTCATACAAGGGTACCTTAACTATCCTTTCTTCTCCTGGGATACCTGCTGCCCTAACTATTGTTATTTCATATTCATCATCATAATATTCCATTAGCTTTAATTTTACCTGGGAGCCAACAAATCTATTATATACCTGGGTCACTATTAAATCAACCTCTGTATCGGGCTTTTGAAAATCCATCTGTAATCCATCGATGATTTTCAATCCCTTTATAGGGTCCTTTCCCAAGGCATTTATAACTGCTTCTATAAAACTCACTCCTAAAGTGATTTCTAACTTTAGCTCCTCCCTTTCATTGCTTATTTCTATTAATCTTTGGACTGTATTTTCTGCAATAAAGGGGCTTCCAGGAACTGCATATACTATATCTTCATCTCTACATAGCTCAATAAGCTGGCCTACAATCTCTTCATATACCTCTTCAAAATTTTCATTGGTATCATAAATATGGTCAAAACTCTTTGTTTTTATACCTAAGGTTTTAATATAATCTACAATAGGATGCCTTTCGGTTCTAAGATACAAAGTATCTGCCCCTTTAATCTTCTCCATAGCTTCTAAAGTTAAGTACTGTTTTCCTCCAGGTCCAATCCCTAGGACTGTAATTTTTTTTGCCATTTTATCACCTCAAATTAGCTGGTAGTTCATAACTGATAACAGCCAGTTTGTTTTGTAATGTCTTTATGTTAGCATATCCTTTAACTATTTTTTATAAAATATCCTCGCTACCCTATAAAGTTTTTGTCCTCCTGGCATTAATTTAAAGTCTTCCTCCGTTATAGTCCTAGTTACTAAAAGCATCATACCATAAACCACTGCCCCCACAGCTACAGATATCAATGTGGCCTTATTACTTCCTAAAGTTCCATTTAATATTGGATAGGATAACTTTACTACTACAGCCATGGCGATTACAGAAATCGTTGGCTTTAAAAATACATTAAGGAAATCAAATCTAACGTTTATGTAATTTCTAATATAAATCAAGTTAAGTATGGCTGCAATTCCATAGCCCGTTATTGTAGCTATGGCCGCTCCTTTAACATTTAACTCTGGTATTCCTATTAAAATATAGCTCAATATTAATTTAATTACAGCCCCCACAAATAGATTCCGTACTGGTACAATTGGCTTTCCAAGCCCTTGAAGAACTCCGGTCAAGGTTTGAAAAATAGATAGGAATATAACTCCAAATCCAAGTATATATAAGATTTTACTAGCATTTATGGCACTCTCAATCTGAAGGGGATAAAGAAGAACCATTATCTGCTCTGATAATATTACAAGGCCTATTCCCGCTGGCAGACCTATTAATAGGGCTATCCTAACCCCAGCTTCAATTGTCTTATATAGAGAAGATACAGCTCTCCTAGTTGCCAGATGGGACACTGCGGGAACTAGGCTAACTTGAATGGCCGCAGTTAAAGCCTGGGGAAAATTAATCAGTGGGTTTGCCATTCCAGTTAATTGGCCAAATAAACTATTTGCTGTATTTTCATCGTAGCCTATATCCTGCAGCCTTCTCATTACAATCCCTGCATCAATAGCCTGCATTACTGGAAGTACGGCTGCTCCAATCGTTATGGGTATAGCTATCAATAATAATTTTTTAAGTATACTATTTGTACTTTCAATTTGACCTATTGGCTTAAAAGCCCTACTATTTCCCTTGTATTTAAAGTATATAAAGGTTGTTATTATTGCACCAAATAATGCACCGGCTGTTGCACCAAAGGTGGCACCCGCTGCTGCTATCTCAAGGTCCCTATCTAACAATATATAGGCTAAAGCAAGACCTAATATTACCCTTCCTGCCTGCTCTACAATTTGAGATATGGCCGTTGGTTTCATATTCTGGAGACCTTGAAAATATCCTCTAAAGGCAGACATTATAGGCACAAAGAAAAGGGCAGGTGCAATAGCCAAAGTAGAGTAATATGCCTTCGGATTTTTTATAAAGTAATCTGAGTAAGTTTTTGCTCCAAGGAATAAAATCGATGATGTGGTAATCCCTACTATAAATAGGGCTATGAAGGAAACTTTAAATATTCGATCGGCTCCATATCTATCTCCAAGGGCCATCTTTTCTGAAACGAGCTTTGCTATAGCAGTTGGAAATCCCGCAGTTGATATTACTAATAATAATAAATAGATGGGATATGCACTTTGATAGTATCCCATTCCTTCATCACCAATAAGATTGGCCAATGGTATTCTAAAGAAGGCACCTAATATTTTTATTATTATTCCGGCAGCCCCCAATATAAAGGCCCCTTTAATAAATGAACTAGAGTTGTCCCTTTCCATTAATATATCCTCCCTAAAATATACTCTATATTATATACAAAGAAATATTAAATATAAGTATTAATATGCTTCCATTATAGAAGTTTGAGAAAATTACACAATTTTTATCTATAAAGAACAAAGCATATTAATTATATCAAAATATACGAAATAAATCCTATATTTTAAAGTAAAATTATCAAATTTCATACTTTATTTACAATTAAAGATTTCCATAAAAAAAGAAAAAAGCAGCAACGTATCGTCACTACTCTACAGGAAAAATAGTAATTTAAGGTCTCATAAGTATGTATAACCTTCTATTTATTAGTGCTCCATTTGTTTTCCTAAAAACCCTGCTGCGGTTTCAGAAATCTTTGTTTCTAAATCTCCCATCAGTCTGTCTGTTTCCTTTGATAGAAGTATCACCGAACCTATAGGATCTCCATGGGCAGCAATTGGAACTATAATTTGAGAAGAATATTTTCTCATATCACTTTCCTCGATTGTAACGGGAACAAGTTTATCGGCTTCATTGTATACTACTGTTCCCCTTTGTTCAATTACTTCTTCCAGGTCTTTACTAATCCTCTTATCTAGATATTCCTTTTTTGAACCTCCAGCTACAGCAACCACATTGTCTCTATCTGTAATTATAGCTATGGCATCTATAGACTCATTTAAAGACTCTGCATATTCAGTTGCAAATTCATTCAGTTCTCCTATAGGTGAATATTTCTTTAGTATTACTTCACCCTCTCTATCTGTAAAAATCTCCAATGGGTCTCCTTCTCTTATCCTCAGCGTCCTTCTAATCTCCTTAGGAATAACAACTCTGCCTAAGTCGTCTATTCTTCTAACTATTCCAGTCGCTTTCAATTGTTTTCCCTCCTATAATCATTTGAAATAAAGTGCTTACATATGGTTAGTATTTGTTTATATATATTTTTTATACATATCTGGTAAATTTCTTTTTTTATTTAATAAAATTTTATCGACTCCAAATGAACCACTTAAAAAAACAGCCTATAATCATTCTCCATAGACTGTTTTTAATATTATTTGTGAAATAAGAATTGTAATTTCCTATTTTAAGTTTTCTGGAAATTTTTCAATTTTCGCTTCACTTTTCAATTCTTCAATTCTTTCAATGAATTTATTTTGTATGATTCTTGCCTTGACATTTTCCCTTTCAGCAGCCAGCTCCTCTTCAGATATTTCATCTCTAAGGTCTTTTATAGTCTTTTTATCATTTACTTTGATTATATGGTAACCATGATCTGTTTTTACCAGTTCACTTATCACACCAACATCTAAGGAAAATGCAGCTTCTTCAAATTCTGATGCCATCATACCCCTAGGGAAATACCCTAAATTCCCATTATTATCTTTTACGCTAGTATCTTCAGAATGTTCATTGGCAAGGGTGGTAAAATCTTCTCCTGCTTTAACTTTAGCAAGTATCTCCTCAGCCTTCTTCTCATCCTTTAATAATATATGGCTTGCACTAACCTGAACAACGTAGTTCTCAATCATTTCATCTAATTTTTTATCATCTAACTGGATTTCTTCAAGCAGCATTGTTTCATATTCAACAACTGTAAATTCCATTCTTATTTGTTTTTTAATAAATTCCTCATCTAAATTATTTTCCTCATAAAACTTTTTTAGTTCTTCATCCTTCTCTAAATTTTCTTTAAAGCTATTATAGGTTTCTTCAATTTTTGATTCGTCAACTGTAATTCCATCGGTTTCTGCCTTTTGACTTATTAGTTCCTCAGTTATTAATTTATCTAATACCTGTTCCCTCACTATTTCCAAAACCGTTTTTTCGTTGATCTCTTGACTCCAAATATTTTCTGTATATAACTCATTGTATCTTCTCTCTATTATATTAAAATTCTTTTTAAAGCTTTCATAATCAATTTCTTTTCCATTAACTCTAGCAATTACGTTTTCATCCACCTTAGCATCCTGTGGAGCTTTGTCACAGCCAGTAAAAATTCCTACTAATAAAACTAGTATCATAGGTATTACAAGTAGTCTCTTGTTCATTTGAATCAAAAAAATCATCTCCCTTATTATGATTGTCCTAAAAGAATATATCTTTTTAAAGTTTAATATAGAAATTTAAGTAAAGACCTTAATTTATACATATTAAAAAATCACGAAACCTACTATGTTTTTAATTAGTATAAATTTAATTTTACTATATAAATTCTATATATGAGCAAATTGCTTATTTTTAAGGTTAAGTTCGTCTTTCACATAAACTCTATGGATATTTCCTATTTACGGTTTAATATTTTTTAAAAAAAAATGTAGAATCCTTCATTACTTTCTTTTAAAGCTCTATTTATGTTAAAACATAATTTAAATTATATGCTTCCTTACTGTTTTAATTGTTTAAGTAAAACATAACTTATACAGAAGCTTTATTATTATGAAAATCAATACAGCTTGTACTATCTATAGAATTTGTTAAATTTTAGTTTTTTTCCACAATTTCCTCATAATAATTATTATATATTATATTAGCTAAGCTGAAAACCTCTAATTTTTTCTAACATACTCTGTATTTCATTCAATTTATTATTGGAATCTTCCTTTTCGTTCTTAACTCTATAGATAAAGTATGGCTTATTAGTACAATTTATAGTTGTTCTATTACTAAAATTCTCCATTATTTTTGATAATAGATAGGGGTCTAATTTATATTTAGTATCAAATTCAAATTTAAAGCCTTGTTTTATCTCGGAAATAGAGCTTATTTTAAGCTTCTGGGCCAATACCTTAATATAGGATATGGATATGAGGTTATATACTGGCTGAGGCAAAGTTCCAAACCTATCTTCAATCTCTTCTTCGATATTATAGGCATCTTGCTTTTCACGAATTGATGCTATCTTTTTATATATTTCAAGCTTATATCTTTCATTAGATATATAACTACTTGATATAAAGGCATTGACATTTATGTCGATTAAGGTTTCTATAGGTTCTTCTATCTTCTCTCCTTTAAAGGTCTTAACTGTATCTTCTAATAGTTTACAGTATAGGTCATATCCAATAGCAGACATATGACCATGCTGCTGAGCTCCAAGAAGGTTACCCGCCCCTCTTATTTCTAAATCCTTCATAGCAATTTTGAAGCCTGAACCGAGCTCAGTAAACTCCTTTATAGCTCTAAGCCTCTTTTCAGCAACCTCTGAAAGAACCTTATCCTTTTCATAGGTGAGATAACAATAGGCTATCCTATTGCTCCGTCCTACCCTTCCCCTTAACTGATAGAGCTGTGAAAGCCCTAATTTATCAGCATCATATATTATCATAGTATTAACGTTTCCAATATCTAATCCAGTCTCAATAATTGTAGTACATACTATAACATCGAATTCCTTATTTAAGAAGCTTATCATTATTTTTTCTAGTTTTCTCTCACTCATCTGTCCATGGGCATAGGCTACCCTGGCTTCTGGGACTAATGTTTGTATCCTTGAAGTTACTTTTTCAATATCCTTTACTCTGTTGTATACAAAATAAACCTGTCCATTCCTTTCAAGTTCTTTTACAATAGCATCCCTTATCATTCCCTCGTTATATGCTGTAACAAAGGTTTCAACAGGATATCTATCCTCCGGCGGGTCTTCAATTATGCTCATATCCCTAACTCCTATAAGGGACATATGCAATGTCCTAGGTATAGGTGTAGCCGATAGAGTAAGAACATCAACATTTCTCTTTAACTCTTTTAGAGACTCCTTATGCTTTACACCAAATCTTTGTTCTTCATCGACTAATAGAATTCCTATATCCTTAAATTTCAAATCCTTTGATAATAATCTATGGGTTCCAACTATAATGTCTATAACTCCTGTTCGCAAATCGTCTAAAATCTTTTTTTGCTGTGAATTGCTCCTAAATCGACTAAGCATCTCTATGGTTACTGGAAAGTTTTGAAACCTTTGTATAAGGGTATTATAGTGCTGCTGGGCTAATATCGTTGTTGGAACCAAAAAAGCTACCTGTTTCCCGTCCATAACGGACTTAAAGGCCGCCCTTATGGCCACTTCTGTTTTGCCAAATCCAACATCTCCACACAAAAGTCTATCCATTGGTGAATCCTGTTCCATATCCCTTTTTACTTCTTCAATACATTTTAATTGGTCAGGTGTCTCTTCATAGGGGAACATATCCTCGAATTGTTTCTGCCATTCACTATCCTTAGAAAAGGCATACCCTTTAGCTGATTTCCTAATAGCATAGAGCTGAAGCAGGTCCTTCGTCATGTCCTCTATAGATTTTTTTACCTTTGCCTTAGTTCTTTTCCATTCTCCTCCCCCTAGCCTATTTAATTTGATAGAGGGCTTATCTTCACCGCCAATATACTTCTGTACTAAATCCATTTGATCTACAGGTACGTAAAGAAGATCGGTACCGGAATATTTCACTTTTAAATAATCTTTCTTTATTCCTTCAACCTTCAATTGTTCTATTCCTATATATTTACCGATTCCATGATTTTCATGAACTACATAGTCTCCAATATTTAAATCCCTAAAGGTTCTAATCTTCCTACCTTTTTTATTAATCTTTTTTCTTCTTTGCTTCTTTGATGATCCAGATATCTCCTTTTCATTTATTATAACAAACTTAGACTCTGGGAATATAAATCCATTTCCAAGGGTTCCTTTAACTATAAAGGTTTGGCCCGATAATATATTTTCTCCTGGTATATCAAGGTACTGACATTCCAATCCCCTCTCTTTAAGCTCATGTTCTATACCCTTTCCCTTTTCCTGGGTTCTGCATAGAAGTATAACTTTATAGCCCTTATATTTCCAAGCCTTTATATCTTCAGTAATTATGTCTAATTTACCATGATATGAGTGCATATCCTTAATTGTAAAGGATATATTGGATTTCACTTCGAATTCTTCTATTTTCTTAGGTAAACTATGTACTATTATAGTATTTTTATTTTTTATATCCTTAGCAACGTCTTCATAGGATTGAAGAATACTGTATTGATTAGGAAGTACTTCTCCCCTTTCAAAAAACCTTTTGAATCTCCCATTAAAATCTTCTACATAGCCTTTAGCCCGCTCCTGTACTCTTATTGGCTCATGGATAAATATTAGGCTATTATGGTCAAAATAATCTAAAAAAGTCTCTGGGTCATCGATAAAATAATTTATATAGTTATCTATACCATCGAAATATATTTTGTTACTTAGCTTAGATATAACTTCCTCAATTTTTTCCCTGAAATTTTCCTTTAATTCACTGCTCAATTTTTTCTTATGGTCTTCATACTCTAATTTAATTCTTTCTATTCCCTTTGTAATTAGTCTATCCTCTATAAGAACTTCCCTTGTTGGCTTTACTATAATCCCATTTAGTTTTTCTAAGGACAATTGTGATTCAACATCGAAGTTTCTTATAGAGTCCACTTCATCATCAAATAATTCTATTCTAATAGGATGGTCGTCTATAAAGGAGTAAAAGTCTATTATTCCTCCTCTTACGCTGAATTGACCCTTAGTTTCAACCATTTCTACCCTTTCATAGCCCATAAATACAAGGCTCCTTATAAAGTTCTCCATATCCAATACATCTCCGACCTTCAAAGGTATCTCATAGCTAATCCAATCTCTACCGGGCATAGACTGTAATAGGATATTTCCAACAGTTGTGATAATAATACACTTTTCTCTACTTAGAACAGCATTTATGGCCCTTAATCGCTCTTCTATAATTTGATTACTATGGGCATAGACATCATAAAATACTATTTCCTTTGATGGAAAGTGTAAAACATTTTCCCATCCAAAACTCTTTAAATCTTCATATATTTTTCTGGCCTCTAATTCATTGTAGGTTATAACTAGACCCTGGTTTTTTTGATTATCATTTAGTGAAAATATGATATTGCTAACGGCTGAACCAGAAAGACCCGTTATTGATATGGGAAACCCATTTTCTTCAATGCTTCTGCTTAGTTTTGCATATTCAGCGGAATTCTCAAAAACTTTTGTAAAAAAATTCTTCATTTCCTTATATCATTCCTTCCAAGGCACAAAGGCGTCTAGTGACGCATTTTTAGTTAGTGGTTAGAAGCATTTATACCATACTCCTAGTCCTTTATATTTTTTATACTCTATCTTTATAGACTAAGTAAGAATAACACCCTTAGCCCGGATTTATAAAACCCGGGCATAATAATTATATAACTTTTAATCTATTTATTATATTTATTCATAGCCTTATCTATACCTTCTCCTATTATGCTCTCTACAGACTCAGCTGCTAATTTAATGGAAAGAATGATATCTTCCTCTTCATCCTCCCTAAATCTACCTATAACGTGGGAAGTAAGGTCTCCCTTTTCAGGCTTGCCAATACCAATCCTTATCCTGGGAAATTCATCTTGCTGAAGTAGATAAATAATGTTCCTCATTCCATTATGGGTGCCGCTACTTCCCTTTTTCCTTATTCTAATTCTACTAAATTCAATATCTACTTCGTCATAAATCACTATTAATTTATCTAAGTCTACTTTATAATATTTAAATATTTCTAAAACACTTTGTCCACTTAAATTCATAAATGTTTGTGGTTTAACAAGCATAACTTTGTGACCCTCAATTATCCCTTCTCCAATTAATGCTTTATGTCTGATTTTCTTTACTTCAATATTATTTCTATGTGCTAAGTAGTCTATTACTTCAAATCCTACATTATGCCTAGTTCTAGCATATTTTTTACCAGGATTACCTAGGCCCACTATTACATACATTATTCTCACCTCATATAAATAAAACTATCAATATTATACCATAAGTTATTTTTTTTATAATAATTATTTTGACTAGAGATTATCTCAAAGCTTTGTTTTTCAAGATTTTATTTCTTTTTATTATGTATTTGTAAATATTTAAGAGAAGTCAGCTAAAATAGGAAAATAAATTCTTATCCTTGAACTAGGAACTCAAAAATTAAAACTGCTGGCTCAAATGCCAGCAGCTTTTGTAAAAATATATAATTTTACTGTATGATAAGCCTAAGTATTATTTACCTTTGTGACTTTAATACTATACTTTAAATTTCTCTATTTCGTTATTAAGCTCCGCTGAAAGCTCATTTAATTTTTCTGCTGCCCTGGCGACTTCCTCAACGGCCATAGATTGCTGATCCATAGAAGCACTAACCTCCTCAGAAGCGGCAGCCGTTTCTTGAGATACCGATGAAATATTTTCTATAGCCCCAACAATTTCATCCTTTTCCCTATTCATTTCTTCAACAAATTCTCCGATGGAGTTAATCTTTACTGAAATTTCATTAATGGATTTAGATATTGCATCGAAGGAAATATTTACTTCCCCAACGGAGTGGGATTGTTCTAAGGACCTCTCTTTAACTTCTTTCATTATTTCTACAGTATTGTTGCTGTTTCTTTGAATATTTACCACTATTTCCTTTATCTCATCGGTAGCATCCCTGGAGTCTTCTGCAAGCTTCCTAATCTCATCGGCAACTACTGCAAATCCCATGCCGTATTCCCCTGCCCTTGCAGCTTCTATAGAAGCATTTAAGGCTAACAGATTGGTTTGCTCAGAGATAGAGCTTATGGTTTCCAATATATTTCCTATGTGTTTAGTTTTGTTATCTAATTCAAGTATGGCACCCTCAATTTTTGACGTAGCATCGTCATTTAACTTGGTTTTATATTGGAGTTCCTTCATAACATTAATCCCATTTAAATTTGCCTGGGTTACTTCCTTGGCCGATGTCAGCATGTCCATTGTATTACTTGTAAGTCTATTAAAATTCTCAGCTAAATGTGTAGTGAGATCCGCCCCCTTAGCTGATTCTACAGCTTGTTCTGTAGCTCCTCTAGCTATCTCTTCTACTGTTCTAGATACCTCCTCGGCAGAAGCACTAGTCTCCTGGGAGGTTGCCGCAAGACCCTGAGAGGCTATTATAACTTCCGATGAAAGACCTTGAACATTTCTTATAAGTCTACTAATTTCTTCAATCATTAGATTAAATCCATGGGCAAGTTTACCTAACTCATCCTTCCTTTTAGTTTCATTTCTTACAGTAAAGTCCCCTTTCTTTATTCCTTCCATATTATCTAGAAGTTTAGTGATATCTTTAGCCACTCTCCCTGAAAACAGTAAAGAAATAATTAATACAATAATTAGGGATGCTAATCCAAATATTAGTGTGGCGGACAGGAGACTTGAAGCATCTTCAGCAATCTCATCTAAATACATCGTAATCAAAATAGTCCAATCTAATTTATCTACTTTAGTAAATACAGCAAACTTCTCATATACTTTTCCATCTGACTCTTCATACTTATAGTCAACATAGCCTTCATCTTTTTGGGCTATAGCTTCATCTATTTCTTTTATAGGTATAGATTGACCTATAACTTCTGCTTCTCTATGGGTCATGATATTACCATTTCCATCTGCAAGGACAGGATATCCATGTTTACCTACTTCAATCTCATTTATCTTTTTTGAAAGGGTGTCTAATGATATGTCTATTGCTACTACTCCAATAAACTCCTTGTTATTGTATACTGGAGCAGCTACTGAAACAACCAGTTCGTTACTATTTGTATCTCTATAGGGCTCTGTCCAAATCATTCCATTTTCTTCTTTAGCTTTTTCATACCAAGGTCTTAGGGTTGGATTATAGTCCTCGGGAAATTGGGCCCTAGGATATATATACATATCTCCATTCTTCGTCCCAATATAAATATTTTTAGCTTGAGAGTGACCTTTAATATAGCCTTCAAAACTTTCCATCACCCTTTGTAATGAGTCGGGATTATTAAGGATTAGCTGAGCATTAGAATCATATGACATCTGCATAATACTCTCTTCATAGCCCTTGGTGAAATTGTGAATTGAATCCCCAATCTCCTTTGCCAGTTGCAATGAGGAAACTTTAAGATTTTTTTCCAGTATGGTTACGGATCTCCAATAGGAAAATGTTCCTAGAGCCAAAAGTGGAATAGTGATTAAAACAACAAACATGACTATTAGCTTTGTTTCGATTCCCATGTACTTTTTAAGTTTTTTCTTCAAATACAATCCCCCTTTATTTTATATAATTTTACAATTTTCTAATTAATTTACTTTTTTACATTTATTTGTTCAATTCAACATTTTCCTTCAAATTCCTCTTTTTTGACTTAGAAATATAAAAAAAAGTGACCCTATGATATTTAAGGGTCACTTCAGATTGTAGACAAAGTCTACAAGATGACAGGCTTTTGACAAATCTGAAGTTCGAGGCGTGCTGAAACCGAGAGGCCGCAGCGTATATAGAAATACGGAAGGGTTCTTGGTTTCAGCAACAACGAAGAAATTCGGGTTTG
>JAKSBP010000323.1 GCA_022361035.1 Clostridia bacterium | reverse complement strand
GGTTGTTGTGCAAATCTTCCGCCATTTTCAGAAGGTGCTTCAACATCTTGAATAATTTCTATGGCTGCTGCTGTTCTCGGTGTGGGAATAATTGTCAACGTATTGGTTTGCTGGGTATTCAACCCCTGTATATTAAAAGTAATTCCTTGTCCATCGGCTTTATTTAGTACCAGCCCTATACTGCCTGTTCCGTTGGTAAAGGTGACGGTTGAATGGGTTGAATCTTCTTCAAGATTTTGTTCTCCAATCTTTCCGTAAGTGCCATCAGGCGCCGCTTCATATCCTGTAATCATTACAGATGTATTTCCCCCAAAGGTTATATCTGTTTCTCCCGATGAATTTTTCACTGTCAATGTAATGATGTTTTCGTCTCCAGCCTGAGGTATGAGGGTATTGACGGCTGCTTCAGCCATATAAGATGCAGCTGGAACAATATTGGCAGCCGCCGTTGCCGTGGTATTTTGCAAGATATAGTTGCCAGATTTAGTACCTTCTAAGGTAATATCCGTCACATTTACCGATTTACCTGTTCCTGCATCTGCATCTTCAAATTCAAAGGTCCCACTTGCTGATACGTCATCTAATCCTACTACTCCGTCAAGATTTATGGTTCCATTTCCATCTGTAGTTCCGTCATAGGTCTTACTGTCTGCTGTTGCTGTTGCTATCAATTGTTTTTTATGGATTGTCAATATTCCTGTATCTGTATTATTAAATGTATAATTGTCTGCTGTTCCATCATCTTCTATAGTAATGGAAAGTGTTCCTGCATCGGTTTCAGTTGTTGCTGCAGTAACTGCTGCAGGTGTTCTATAGCCTGATGCCGTATCTGCCGTATCTCCGTTTACAAAGCCTGTAACCTCTACTGTAAAAGCAGGATTATCTTCTCCATAGGTTTTGCTATAGTCTCCTACTGTGGCCGTTAGTTCTTTTTTGTTGATGGTCAATGTCCCTGTATCGGTTATGTCAAAGGTGTAGTTTGCACTATCTCCACCACTTATGGTTATGCTTGCTGTTCCAGCTCCCGTTGCTGCT
>JAKSBP010000020.1 GCA_022361035.1 Clostridia bacterium | reverse complement strand
GAGTTAAAAGGAAGACTCTTTTGAAACACATATACGGAAATTATAAATATATCTATATTTAAAAAGTCTATAATTTCCTATGTGTTATAAAAATCGCTCAAAAGGAAACCTCAGAGTCTGCTTTCGTTTATTAAGTTTGTTAGTCACACATCTATATAAAAACTTAGGTTTAAATTTTACTTTATTAAAACTCAAAAGATAACTTTAAGTTTACAATTATTAAAGTATGGGAACATAAAAAACATTGCAATCATATTTATTGGAAACTAGAACCTTTTTAATTTAATCAACATATATATAATATAGTAATTACTCATTAATTCAGGAGGTTAGCCAATGGCAGAAAGCCAGCAAAAGAATTCAACTGAAATTGAACCCCTATGCGAGTATTATATGAGATCCGATATAATTGATCAAAGTAATATAATTCATCAATCGAATATGGCCCTTTCTGTATATTCTGTGATAACTCAATCCTATTCCTCGGTCAAGATTAATAATAGGGAAGTAAATGAAAGAGATGACGAAGATGAGTGAAAATTGGATTACGATAATATGTAATAAAAAGAAAAAAAACAGGTTTTCAAAGATTAGTATAGGAAAAAGTGGAAAGGTATTTATAGATGGGGAACTATACGATGAAAGCAATCCAAGATACAGAAACTTTAATATTGATGTACAGAGTCATGGAAGAATAAATACTGGAGAAGAAACGAGAGAAATGATAGAAAGTCAAAAAAAGGCTAAAAGGAGAGAGACAGTAATTATAAAGGATATAAAGGATAATGAAAAGACGGAAACTACTAAAGTTAAATTCTAAATTTAATTCACTAGAAGGGGCGGGAAAATGGATAAAAATTATAAAAACCATATGGAGTTAGAGTCGAAAACTACTATATTGTCCTTTGGAGATTATACTATTGAACTGAACAAAGGAAAGAAAAAGGGAAATCCATATGGGTTGGTTGAGGAGTTATATAGATTAAGTAGGGATAAAACCGTAGATTCAGAGGAGAAAACTAGGGACCTAAGGGCAATAGTTAAGGAGTATATGGGGTGATACCAATAAAATCTAATCAATTATCAACGATGCAAAATCTATGCAGCCAAGGAAATACTGGAAAGTCAAATAAAACTAACCTATTACAGTGTAACCATTTAGTTATAATTGGACTTGAACATATTTATAAAGATTTTAAAGATGTAGAGTATGTACCTATATCAATAAATATTAACGGAACTGGAGACATAGAAATAGTTGGATTAGAAGAAAACATAATAGATAATAGTGATAATATACGCATATATACAGATAGGAAGGTTACATCTAGTAAGAGATGAATGAAAGGAGTCCAATGGATGGAGGGGGATAACAACAAAGGTAGAAGCTATAACTTTTTAACTAATCTAAATAATCAGTCCAACATAGTTAATGGAAGTAATATTTCAGTAAAGCAAGTTAATTCAGTATTTATACTTATTTCGCCATACCATATGAATAAATGTAATTTAGAAGGTTTAGATATAGATTTAAATATTGATGAAAAGGGATCAATTTTTATTGATGATAAAGAATATGAAGCTGTGGAAGTTAAACCGGGGATTAAAATATTTGGTGTTATAAAGGGATAATAGGTGATAGGAGCGGGTTTAGATGAAATGCTCAGTTTGCGAGGAAAATGAAGTTATAAGGATATATAGACCCGATAAAGTGAAATTTGAATGTGAAAATGGCCATAGATGGTTTGAAAAGTATAAAGATAATGGGGGTACACATCGAAGGCCCTATTCCTACGAGGTACAATTAGAAGACATATTATTTCCTAGAGAAAAAGAAATTTATAAAAGGTTATTAGAGGATATAGAAAAAAATAATATTTTCTATAATTCAGCAGACCCCATAAAAAAGGCTGAGTCATTTATGAAAAATTGTAGTATCACTAAGGAGGAAATGTTGAGACTATTTAGGAAAATTAATGATTTTCAAAAACAGTCGTTAATTTATTAAAGAAAGACTTATTAGAGCTTACTTAAAATAAAAATTTTCAGTAGTCTATTATATAGTAATAAAGGTTAAAAGGGTGATGGGATGGGTGAAAAATACTATTTGGTAGCCTTCGACTCAATAAATTATGCTAACTATTTAGAGTACGAATTAAGAAAGCATGGTTATTATGTAGATATGCTGCAAACTCCAGAACATGTAAATAAGGACTATTACGTATCTTTGAAAATCTATGAAGGAGCTATGGAGATTGCTATGGAGAAAATTAGAGACAATAGCATTGAAAGATTTAAAATATATAAGAACTATTTGGAAGATGAAAAAGTGAAGTATAAAGAGATTGAATCGAAGCATAGAGAATATGATGATAGTCTATTAAACATCTTTTTGGATGAAGATGAAGATAAAAATGAAGAAGATGATATTAGTTATGATGAAGAAGAAATAGGGGGAGGGCATGAAATAAAAGCAAGAATTATTCATTATAGTGAAGAAGAAATAGGAGAGGTACATAAAATAGATGAGGAGATAGTTGACGGCTCTATAAGAGAAGAAAAGAATAATCTAGATAATAAAGAAATTGAGACTAACCTAAGAGAAAAAGGATATGAAGAAGAAAGAAATATTAAATCTGATAGGTCAATTTCTGAGGATATTAAAGGAGGAGCAAAAAATAAAAGAAAGCTTGACCCAATAGAATTAATTGGAAAGCTATATGAGTTGAAGAAGAAAAAATTTAACCAATAGAAATATAGATGAGTGATTGAGAATATTAACTTACTACAGCAGCCACTGAGAATCCTTTAGGCTCATACTATAAATCTGTTTTTAGATAGGTAATAAAAGGTAAAACAGATTTATAAAAATCGCCCTAAAGG
>JAKSBP010000008.1 GCA_022361035.1 Clostridia bacterium | reverse complement strand
TCGATTTTAATAAATCTATTTTACCTTCTATTACCTATTTATAAACAGATTTATTGCATGAGCCTAAAGGATTCTCTGTGGCTGCTGTAGTAAGTTAACATTTTCAATCACTCTTCTATATTACGGAAAACTTTACACTATTATCTATAATTATAGTCTATATTACTAGACCCATCAATCTTTTTAAGGGTTTAAAAAATCACCAACTTATAATGTGAGAAGGTACTTTAGCTTCCATTTTTTAGCCAATTTTCAAAGTAATCATCCAAATCTTCTCCTGTTACTTCCTCACATATCTCTATAAAATCCTCTGTTGTTGCAATTTTAAATTTATACCTATCATAATATGTTTGTAAAATCTTATAAAATATTTCTTTACCGTATTTATCACTAATATCATCTAAAAATATTGCCCCCTTAGTGTATACTAACAGGCCATAATCATTCCAATTTTCAAAATCCTTTAAAGTCTTTAGTATTACTTTATCCTGCAAAGAATCAACAGACCTATGGAAATCTTCTTCGTTTTTAATCCTATGATATGTTTCTCCTGCTTTTTCTCCATAGTTCTCAGCCATGTATATTACTTCAGAGTATGAAGCAAAGCTTTCGTCTAACCAAGCCTGGTCAATTTGATCATTTCCAACTACTCCATACCACCATTGATGGGCAGTCTCATGGACAATCAAAACTTCAAGAAAATCTGTAAAGGCTTTATCATAGTATCTACTTCCAATAAATACTATACCCGAGTATTCCATAGCACTGGGGAAATTAGTCTGTACTACTGAGTACTGTTTATAGGGATACTCCCCAAAAACTTTATTAAAAGTCTTAAGAGATTTTTTGGTAAATTCTAAGGCTCTATTTCTTATTTCACCATTCTCCATTCCATCCTTAAGAAAGTACATTTTTATAAGGATTCCATCTACTTCTTCCTCTACTACTTCAAAGTTTTTACTTGCTACCCAGGCAAAATCTCTAACAGCATTTGCCTCTATTTCCCATTCTATTCTATCATCTACCAATTCCCTAGATAAAATATTTCCAGTAGAGGCAACTGTAAAATCCTTTGGAGTTCTTATATTCACTTTGTAATTACTGGCATCTGTATAAAATGGATCTCCTATAGGATAGTAGGGATCAAGATTCCATCCTTCTTCATCGTATACAGAGGCTATGGGATACCAATTCCCTAAATTATAGGTATCACTCCCATATCCAAACCGCTCTACAGCAGGGGGCAATTTTATAGTGTACTGCATATCTATATATACTCTATCACCTATGTCTAACCTATATGGTAAAATTATTTCCATTATAGTAATACCAAACTCCCCAATACTATATTCTCCCTCAGAGCCATCTACATATATCTTATCTATATCTATGTATCCCTCAGAAAAGCCTCGAGGGTATGCACTCATAAAGTTATCAAATAGAAAGGGAGCCGTTTCTTTAGTTTTAAAAGCATTAGGATAGAGATGAAAATATATTTTATCTATAGGAATGTCTTCATTATTTATATATGTAACTCGCTGTTCTCCTCTAATAACCTTTTCTTCGGGATAGAATTCAATGTTAATATCGTATTGATTCATGTTTTTTAAAACTTCTCTTTGAGTGCCATTTTCTACTCCATTAAAGGGCTTATAATTTTCATTTTTACTTGAAGAACATGCTGTAAGGGTTAATAAAAAAGTTAAAGTAATTAATATTGCTTTTTCTATTTTTCTAACCATATCTAATCAATCCTTTATAAGTTTCTTATTATAGCCTATTTTTTAAAGGAAACCCTAATACTTAATATTAAAGTAAACTTTCCACTAATCTTAAATTTTTTCTATTAGTTTATAAATATATATTATTCCGAACCAATGTTACCCTTTATACTAAATCTTTTCTCATATTTATTAAGGACTTTCTTTAATGAGTCTTCTAGATTTATACCTGTAATATTTGCTAGACAGATTAAGGAGAATAATATATCCCCCATTTCACTTTCTAAGTTTTCATTTGATTTAAAGGTTCTTTTACCATATTCGCTCCCCTTTAATACCTCCTTAGCCATTTCTCCTACTTCTGAGACTAAATCTATTACCCTTACATAAAGGGTTGAATCTAATCCTTTTTCATTTATAAATCTCTCTATCTCTCTTTGTATCTCTATTAGCTCCATGAACCTATCCTCCCTAGCTTCTGTACTCAAGGATTTTTAATCCACTATAAGTATTTCTTTTTAATTAGCTTTTTTCCTTCATTATTTAACTTATTCCAATTTGCTATAACTTTATTTCCATCTACTTTTTCCCTTAATCAATATCTAGCTAGACTTCTCTCCGCCTTCTATTCAAATTGGAAACAGCTATGTATATCATCAATATTGTTAAATTTAAACTTTTCAATACATCTTATTAGCTCTATATTTAATTCTTGAAAACAGTCTTCATCAAATTCTCCCTGAGTGAAGCTGTTTTTATATATAATCGGTTTAAATATTTCTATTACTTTTTCCAAGGCTGTATGGTCTCCTCCTTGAGCTGATTCAAAGGTTTCTCTAAATTTTTTCCAGTCTATAAAAATCCCCTCCTATTGATTTTTACAAAAAACTTCTATCTTTTCAACGAAAATTTTATTGATGTAGCTTAAATTTTGATATTTGATATATGTATATACTTAAATTATATAAAAAAGTTATTAGTCCTATTATAAAACTATACTATTAAATTCACTAAATCCTGTCTCCTTAAGCTCCCTTTAATTCCTCCCTCAATTTTTTAAGTGCTGTCTTCTTTACCTTGCTTACTGCTTGTCTAGATATCCCCAAGGCCTTAGCTACATCAACCTGAGCTTTATCCTTCATGACACACTCATTTATAACCTTTTTTTCTTTATTAGTCAATTTATTAAAGGATTTTGAAAGTTTTTCATTACAGAAAACCTGAGTATAATCTATATTTTCCTTAAGTTCATAAAGGTTATAAAGTATGTCCATCTTTTTATCGGGAATAGAGTTAACCCTTTCTTCCTGAAAGTTTATATCTAAAACATTTAAACACAACCTTTCTCTATTCGTTACATTATTTCCTTTTTTCTTGATTTTCATTGAAGCAAATTGAATTGATTTTTTTATATAGCTACATAAATATGTTTTAAATAAATAATCATTAAACTTATCTTCAAGTTTGTCTAGTGCCTTTAAATCCTTTAATACTATTCCCTCAACATAGAGTTTCTTGTTTTCATCATTCTCCTTTAAAAAGTTTTTTACTACACTTTTCATATTATCTACCCCCTATGCAAAACATTATTAGTGTGTTTTCCAAATATTGCGAGTAAATTATATATACATATCTACCCAGTTCTGTTACGAAATTAACATTATATGAAGATTTACACACTTAATAAAAGCTTTTTATAATGAGGTTTGTAAACTTCGTAATAGGTTTGTAACTGTATTGTAATATATCTGAAATCTATATATATCCCTATTTTTAGCTTAAAATGAGTTCATATTATCTAAAAACCTTTTAGAAGGTTAAGCTTTTATAAATCAATACCATAGATAAAACCCTATGGGACCAAGAAAGAGGTCCCATAGGGCTTAAAAGATTTTTAAGTTTCTTTATATAATTTCATCTATTTTTTCTAAGTCCATATTATCTAAGCAGTATATCTTATATTTACAGTGCTTTTTTATTCCCTTATAATTCTGCCAATCATCTTCACCTAAGTCCTTAATGACAGTTTCTAAAACTTCCTTTCCAAGGCCTACTCCTATTAAAGGCTTCTTACCTACAAGGGCCTTGACTTTCTCTAATAAACAATCTATGTTCTGTAATTTATTATTTCCTCCCCATAGTATATAGGCATGGCTATTCGAAGCTAAAAGATGATTTAACTTAAAGTTAAGTCCAAATAGGTTTACGCTAAAGTTGAAGTTGGAAAGAGGAATTATATCCTTCTCTTCCATACCTAAATCTATTATTGATATCTTTTTTATCTTAGGCTCTATATGAATATATCCATTACCATTCACTTTTAATATAGCTTTAACGTCAGCCATGTTTAACATGTCATAGGTTAGTACTGATATCATTATTTCTCCTCCCTTCATCTTACCCCTAGGGGTGGTTCAATCCTTTATGATTTTCTTTTTTGAAGCCATTACATAGGCTTATTGCCTATGCAAACTGCAATTCTTTTTTTACTTCTTTAAATACTTCTGCTAATATTTCTAATCCCCTATTAATTTCTTCTGTTGATATATTAAGGGGCGGTACTATTCTAATTGCCCTACTGCCTGCTCCTATTATAAGAAGCCCTTTGTCAAAGGCTTTATTTACTACTTTTTTAGCTTCTATATCTAAATGTATACCTATCATTAATCCTTTACCATCTATTTTCTTTATGAAGCTGTATTCTTGTAAAAGCTCCTCTATCCCCTTCTTAAAGAGCTTTTCCTTCCCCTTAACCCCCTCTATTACTTTGTTTTCCACCAATTCCTCAAGTACCGCCAAGGATACAGCACATCCTAGGGGATTACCTCCAAAGGTACATCCATGGTCACCGGGCTTAAGGATTGAAGCTCTTTCATTTGCCAACACTGCTCCTATGGGAAAGCCTCCACCTAGTCCCTTTGCCAGACACACTATATCCGGTATTACTCCAAAACTCTGATAGGCAAATAAGTCTCCTGATCTTCCTA
Organism: Clostridia bacterium; assembly: GCA_022361035.1. GTDB lineage: Bacteria > Bacillota > Clostridia > Peptostreptococcales > Caminicellaceae > JAKSBP01. The sequence goes on along the minus strand of JAKSBP010000008.1, from coordinate 48,472 downwards.
TACCACATTGAACTTCATCAAATATTAGGAGAGCATCATATTTTTCACATAATTTTTTTGCCTCCATTAAAAATTCCTTGTTAGCATTTATTATGCCACCTTCCCCTTGGATAGGCTCTACTATCACTGCACAGGTCTTTTCTGAAATACTTTTTTGAAGGTCACCTACATCATTAAATCTTATTCTATTTACGCCTCCAATCATGGGCATAAAATCTTTATGGTACTTAGTTTGGCCAGTAACAGTTAGCGCCCCCATAGTTCTTCCATGAAAGGAGTTTTCCATGGCTATGATTTCGTATTTTTCAGCTTTACCCTTAAGCTTTCCATATTTTCTTCCTATTTTTATGGCAGTCTCATTTGCTTCTGTTCCACTGTTGCAGAAAAATACTGTTGCATGGTCACTAAGGGACACAAGTTTCTTAGCTAACTGGGTCTGAGTAGGTGTCCAATAAAGGTTGGAAACATGGATTAATTTTTTGCTTTGTTTGTCAAGGGCTTGAATTATCGCTGGATGACAGTGACCAAGAGAGTTTACTGCCACACCTGCCACAAAGTCTAGATATTCTCTGCCATTTATATCATATATACTAGTACCACTTCCATTTTCAAACTCTACATCAAATCTAGAGTATGAGTTCATTAGATGCTTTTCTCCCATATTACTAGGCTCCTTCCCTTATCATGGTTCCAATTCCTGTATCTGTGAAGATTTCAAGTAGCAAGCAATGCTTCTTTCTTCCGTCTATCATATGAATATTTTTAGTTCCATTTTCTATGGCAGATATACAACATTCAATTTTAGGAAGCATTCCTCCATTGATTATCCCAGTGGAAATTAACTGCCTTGCCTCACCTTTAGTCAATTGAGAAATAAATGTAGATTTATCATTAATATCCCTATATAGACCCTCTACATCTGTAAGAAGTATCAGCTTTTCTGCCTTTAAAGTAAAGCTAATGGATGAGGCTACATAATCGGCATTTATATTATAACTATTTCCATCCTTATCGAATCCCGTGGGAGCCACAACTGGAATATATCCTTTTTCTATTAAATCCTCTAAAAACTCTACTTTTATCTCTTCTACCTCTCCAACGAAGCCAAGGTCGACCTTACCATCTTCATTATATATATATTTTTTCCTTGCCCTTATAAAACCCCCATCTTTACCGCTTATACCTATGGCTTTAACCCCTTGGTCATTTATCTTAAAGACTATTTCCTTATTTATGTATCCCGCTAAAACCATCTCCACTACTTTCATAGTTTCCCTATTTGTTACTCTCAATCCATTTATAAAATTACTTTCTATTCCTAAGTCTTTAAGATTTTCAGAAATCTTAGGGCCTCCACCATGAATAATTATTAGATTTATACCTATTAGCTTCATCAATACTATGTCTTCTATAAAGGCTGCCTTAGCCTCTTCATTTTCCATAATACTGCCGCCAAACTTTATTACAAAGGTTTTACCTGTAAATTTTTTTATATATGGTAGGGCCTCCACAAGGACCTTAACTTTTTCTTCTAATATTTCCATGCTTTTAAACCATCCTTTTAAATATAGTTTCTTTTTATAGGGTTGTTTATAATTATACTTATTTTTATATAATTATGCAATATTTTTTTAAAAAATATTGTTTTTTTATTAATATGTATGTATAATTATTCTTAATTAATTAAAAAAATTATGCAATTTTTTCAATTAATAAATATATGTTGGTTGGTGATATTATGAATGTAGGTGTTATAGGTGCCACAGGCTATGCAGGTCAACAACTAGTTTGGTTATTAAACAATCATAAAAGGGTTAATATTTCCTTTTTAGCTTCCCATAGTTATTCAGATAATCTCTATTCATCGGTCTATAAGAATTATAAGGGATTTATTCAGAACAATTGTATAAATATTCAACAGGTCTATGAAAATTTATCCTCTCTCGATATTGCATTTATTGCCCTTCCCCACGGTAAGTCAATGGACATCACTAAAGACCTTGTTTCTAAAGGTATTAGGGTAATCGATTTAAGTGCTGACTTTAGGCTAAATAGTCCAGAGGTGTATAAAAAATGGTATGGCCTAGAGCATGGAGGTAAAGAGCTCCTTCAAGAGTCTATATATGGATTACCCGAGTTAAATAGGGATTCTATTAAGAATGGTCAGCTAATAGCTAATCCGGGATGTTATCCTACTGCTAGCATATTGGCCCTAGCTCCCCTTCTTAAAAATAACCTTATTGATATTGATACAATAATAATAGATGCGAAATCCGGAGTTTCTGGGGCGGGAAGGTCTTTAAATACAAATACTCTATTCTGTGAATGTAATGAAAGCGTCAAGGCCTATGGAATCGGAAACCATAGGCATACTCCTGAGATTGAGCAGGAGCTTTCAGACCTAATTAATGGGAATATTAGTCTTCTCTTTACTCCCCATCTTATTCCTATGAATAGGGGAATTTTAGCGACCTGTTATAATAAACTTGCTCAGAGGTGCTCAGTAGAAGCCCTTGAAGAAATATATAAGGATTTTTATTCCCATAACTATTTTGTGAGAGTACTCGAGTATATACCTGAAACTAAATGGGTTAAAGGCTCAAACTTCTGTGATATTGGTATAGTCCTTGATAATAAAACAAATAGAGTTATAGTAATTGCGGCTATAGATAATTTAATTAAGGGTGCCGCAGGTCAAGCCATTCAAAATATGAATATAATGCTTGGCTTTGATGAATGGGAGGGTCTTAATTTCCCTGGGATGATTCCCTAGGAGTATGAAGGCTTAAATTAGTCCTCGGTTCTTCTTAAGCTTAAGTCATTTTCTCAAACTTTAAAATATGCCTTTGAAGGGAGTTAATTGTATGAAAAAGTATAGTAAATTTATACCTGTTCCAGGTTTTAAAGCTGCTGGAGTATATTGTGGAATAAAAAAGAATAGTAATAAGAAGGATTTAAGTCTTATTTACAGTGAAGGTAAGGCCCTTTCAGCAGGGGTTTTTACTACTAATAAGGTAAAGGCTGCACCGGTTTTGATAAATATGGAGCATATAAAAAACCATAATACCCAGGCTGTTGTTATAAATAGCGGAAATGCAAATGCATGTACGGGGGAAAAGGGCTTTGAGGATGGTAAAAATATGATACTTGCTACTGCTAAGGAGTTAAATTTATCACCTACTGAGGTCCTTGTGGCTTCTACAGGAATAATAGGAGTTCAAATGCCCATGGGTAAAATTATTTCTGGAATAGAGGATGCAGCTTTAAGCCTTTCCCACAACGGTTTTGAAGATGCTGCCAAGGGCATACTTACAACTGATTCATCTACAAAAACGGTTTCTATAGAATTTGATTTAGATGATAAGCCAATAGTTATAAGCGGCATGGCAAAGGGCTCTGGTATGATTCATCCTAATATGGCAACGATGCTGGGCTTTATTTTAACTAATGCTTCTATATCTAAGGAACTGCTAGAAACCGCCCTAAGAGACAGCGTTAACAATTCCTTTAATATGATTTCTGTAGATGGAGATACAAGTACTAATGACATGGTAATTATCCTTGCCAATGGTAAAGCAAAGAATAGGGTAATAGATAATATGGACGAGAATTACATGAAATTCAAAAAGGCCCTAGACATTGTATCTACTGAACTTGCTAAGATGATTGCCCAGGATGGAGAAGGTGCAACAAAGCTAATCGAAGTAGACCTATCCGGTGCAAAGACTAAGGAGGATGCAAGGGTATGTGCAAAATCAATTATTGCTTCCAGTCTTGTTAAGTCTGCCTTCTTTGGAAGCGATGCAAATTGGGGTAGAATAATGTGCTCCATGGGATACTCTGGTGGAGATTTCAGTCCGGAAAATGTAGAAATATTCTTCCAAAGCAAAAAAGGAGTGATTCAAATAGTTAAAGGAGGAATGGGGCTTCACTTCAATGAGGACTTAGCTAAGGATATCTTGTTAGAAGACTATATTAAAATAATGGTTAACCTAAAAGATGGAGAATACTCTGCTAAGGCATGGGGCTGTGATTTAAGCTATGATTACGTAAAAATAAACGGAGCCTATAGAACTTAAAATAGTATTTATATTTTCAACTCCCTGTAAGCTTGAATATTTTCATTTATTATTTCATATAAATTAGGGTATATTCATTTTCTTACCACAGGGAGGTCTAAATTTATGGAAGCTACTTTTGTAAAAATAGAGGAAATAGACAAGTTCGTAAATTTTGTTTCTAAGTTAAAGGGTAAAGTCTACCTAAAATCAGGAGAAATCAAAGTAAATGCAAAGTCTATAATAGGAGCAATCTATCTTGTAAGGGAACATCCCTATAATATCGTTGTAGAGGTAGAAGACCCTAAGGAAAAGGGCCTTGTTTTAGATTTTTTAATGCAGGGTTTTAATTTGAAAAAGGATTAACCCTATAAAAAGGGCTAAAAAAGTTAAAGGGTGTGGGGATATTCCCCCACACCTCAGATTGTAGACAAAGTCTACAAGATGGTAGGCTTTTGAGAAATCCGAAGTTCGATGCGTGCTGAAACCGAGAGGCCGCAGCGTATAAAGAAATACGTAAGGGTTCTCGGTTGAAGCAACATCGAAGAACTTCGGGTTTGTCAACAGTCTAGGGTGTAGGGATATTCCCCTACACCTTTCTTAGTCATAAAATATAACCTTATTTTCTATAAGTCTACCATTTTCATAAACAAGCTTTCCAGAAAATAATCTGTTATCTTCAAGCCATTTTAAAAATAGCTTATCTCCTTCCCACAGGTTCAGATTAAAAATTTCTGTATCATCAATCCATTGAAGAGTTCCCTCCTGGGACTCTATTAGTTCACCCTCAAATTCTTTTGCCGTAAAAAGAAATACGTACCAATCTTCATTGTCCTTAAATTTTGGAAAGGTTAATATTCCTCTAAAGCTTGGTTTTTTTATTCTCAATCCACTTTCTTCCTTTACTTCCCGTACTATACACTCTTCAGGAGTCTCTCCCTCTTCCATTTTTCCTCCTAATCCAATCCATTTTCCCTGATGTATGTCATTTTCCTTCTTAATTCTATGGAGCATTAACGTTTTGTTATTCTTTTTTATATAGCAAATAGTTGAATTTCTCATAAACTACTCTCCTTTAATAGATTGAACTAAATATAAACTTGTGGTATAAATATAATGAGTTAACTTTAATTATCAAATAAATTATAAAGAGGAATTTAAAATGATTGTATTAACTTTAATTCTTTCAATGTTCGTAATATTATTTTTAGTAAGCAAAAAAGTAAACATTGGTTATTCTCTGGTGGCTGGAGCTATGCTTTTATCAATTTTAAATGGCAGGAATCTTAACTATATCTTAAATCTATTTATAAGAACCCTTTCGGAATCCACAACGATTTCTTTGGCCCTTACCATAGCTTTTATTACGGTCCTTGGATATCTCATGGAAAAATATCTGATTTTAGATAGAATGATTATAGCCCTTGAGAAAATGTTAGGGAGTGCAAAGGCTACCATCTTAATCGCCCCCGCAATTATTGGAACCCTACTAGTGACTGGTGGGGCCTTGATGTCTTGTCCCATTGTAGAGAAGCTTGGTAATAAACTAGATATTCCAAAGGATAAAAGGGCAGCGATAAATTTGATTTTTAGACATGGGCTATATTTTTTCTTCCCCCTATCTCCCACAATTATATTAGCCGCTGAATTAGGCAAATATAATATTTGGGATTTTGTTAAGCTTCAACTTCCTATTGCACTTGTTATGTATATACTGGGATATATTTTTTATCTTAGGGACTGTAAGGAAATAAAGCCCCAAAAAATAGGAGCAGGACAATACATTAAAACAATTGGAGCTTTTTTATTATATTCCTCACCAATATTGGTCAGCCTTCTTGGTGTTTTACTGTTTAGCTTGCCCTTTTATATTTCACTCCTAGTGGGAATTTTAATTTCTATCCTTATAAATATATACGATAGAAAAAGGGACAGCAAGTATGATATTAATGAAAACATATTAAAAACCATATATCATGGTATAAAACCATCAATGATAATAGCAATAATAGGTATTATGGTTTTTAAAAATGCCCTAGGGGATACGGAAGAAATATATATTTTTTTAAGGAGCCTATTAGATAGAGGATTACCCCTAGAAATACTGATTTTAATATCCTGTGCCATGATATCCTTTTCCATGGCATCTACTCAACCAGGCATTGCTATACTATATCCTATGATTCTGCCCCTGGCACCAAATTACCATACAATGGTTTTATATGGAATGTTTATATACACCAGCGCCTTTACATTCTACTACGTGTCTCCACTACACATGTGCCAAGTCCTTACACTAGAATATTTTGAAGTGAGACTTAAAGACCTATATAGAAACTATATGTATGTACTTCCCCTGACCTATTCAGTGATGGTTATAATTTATATTATAAATATCTGGTAGAGAATAAAAAGGCCCTTGGAAATACTATTATTACCCTAGGCCTAATCTCTATTTTTATTGTAATTCTCTATCGATTATTTGAATATAGCTCATTACTTTATTGTCTAAAGGGGAAACACCGCTGTACCATGCCTTTACCAATGGGGATTCATTAGAAAAATATTTCGATTTTATTATAAGTTCCGGTCTATATTCAAAATGAAGGATATCAAAATGACCCCATTTACCACCCCAAATAAAATTCCTTTTTTCTAAGGCTTCCACAATCTCCTTGGGATAGGATTTCAGTCTCTTTTCTCCTTCCTCCCTGGAGGCCCATTTCCAGTAATCCCTATTATCTCTTTTGAGGTCAAGGGCTATTCCAAAGGAATGGGGACTTAATCTGTTGGTTCCTGATATATACCTATAATTAAAGGTTCCACTAGCAGGAAATAAAAAGGGATATGTTTCAGGTCTATTCTTTGCTAATAAAATAAGTTCTCCCATAGCTGCCTTTAAATTTTGAGCAGCCCTATTATTTTCATTAAAGGGATAATTTTTATAACCTACTTTAACACTAATAAGTTTTGACTGTACTTCTTCCTTAGTTTTTCCATAGACTTCCTTAAACAATGGATATACTCTAACCCTCCCAGGGTCAAAATCCTTATCCATAAGCTTGTCAATCCTTGACAGGGGATAAATCTGCTCCATCATATCCTGTAAATCTGGATTTGCCAGCTTTTGCTTATGATTTTTTCTTCTTTTATCATCGTAGAGGATTTTTCTTCCCGATTTCATTACAATATATACTCGTCCATCTTCTCCTTTTTCTATATTTGTAATATCTTCTGGATAGGCCATCATTAGACATAGGAGGTCTTGCTTCATGGTCCTATTATAGTTCATATCTCCAGTATCTTCTACAATCATATTTTGTATCCATTCCCCTTCCATACAACCTGTAACTAGGAATGAAGATATTAATGCTATACATAATACTATTTTCTTCATAATTCTATCGGTTCCTCCTTAAGATAGTATTTGAAAAATTATAAAATTTCTCCTATGGCTATTATGTGTAAAAAAATAAATTTTACTTATTTCAGAAATAGAAAAAAGCCATAGAACTATAGCCATGGCTCAAGATTGTATTTTTACTTATTTTCTATTGAAGCTTTTAAAAAACCCTATTATAGATGAGTGACTAAAAAACTTAATAAACGAAAGCAGACACTGTGGCTGATTGAGTACGTTAATATTCTCAATGACTCATCTATAACATAAATCCCAGTTATATTTAAGCAATTATATTTGCCTTCTTTACATATTCTTCTTCTTTTTTACTATCCCTTTTTTCCTCAAATTTTCTTTGCATTTTTCTCATAACCCTTAGTATAACTTCATCGGCAATATTCATTCCCATATCCGATAAAGTTCCTAAATTTTCTATTGTCTCTTCAGCCGTTTCAGCTACAATTCCATTTTGTGAAGGTACAATGTTATTCCCTATAGCTAAAAGGGCCGATTGAATAGCTGCTGAAGCCGATGTGGCAAGCTTTAATGCACATCCTACCTTTGCACCATCACAAATCATACCGCTTGTATTTGCCAACATATTCTTTATGGTACCATCTATCTGGTCTTTACTTGCTCCCATTAGCCATGCAATCCCTACAGATGCGCCGGTTCCCGCTGCAACACCACATCCACATAGGGCCGATAATCTACCTATATAGTGCTTTATATAACTATTTATAATATGACTCATGGCTAAGGCTCTAGCTATTTTTTCATCATCTACTTGAATTTTTTTTATATAGGCCAGTATAGGTAAGATTACTGTTAGTCCATTATTCCCACTTCCATTACTACTCATAACCGGTAAGTTTACCCCGGACATCCTTGCATCGGAAGCTGCGGCTGTCAGAACCATAGCATGGTTCATCAAATCATCGCCTAAGATTCCCTTTTCTATATTCCTTTGAAGATTAAATCCTACTCCCATACCACTCTCTTTGCTTAAACCAATATGGGCTATTTTTTCATTCATCTCTAATCCATCTAACATAAAACTTATTTTTTCATAGGAGATTTTTTCTATTTCATTTATTATGTCCCTTATTTTGAAGTTATACAGTATCTTGCTATAGTCTTTAGCTTCTATATTTTCTTCCTTTGTGTCTAATATAACCTCTCCCTCTTTTTCTAAATAAATAAATCTATTGTGTTTTCCCTGTATAATTACTTTAGCCTTTCCCTTATTTGTGAAAAGATTTACTCCTATATATATCTTCTCCTTAGTATCCTCAATTTCTAATGATAATTTTCCACTTTTAAGAAAATCCTTGGCCGCTCCAACATCCTCTTTATTAATTTCTTCTAATACCCTCAAATCATTTTTGCTCTTTCCACCCATTAAGCCCAAGGCTGCCGCAATATGAAGCCCTACTTCGTCGGTCTTTGGAATTCCCACAGCTAGACCATTTTTATATATATTGGGACTGACAAAAACCTCTATATTATTTATTTCATCAAAGTCTAATAATTCTTTAGCCTTTGCACATGCCAGGGCTACCGCGACCGGCTCTGTACAACCCATGGCAGGAACAACTTCATCTTCTAGGATTTTTATAATAAGATCTTCCAATGTCATATAACCCCTCCTTTTTCCGATTATAATAGGGATATAAATTTGCAATAATCATGCCAAAGTGGAGTTATTAAAGACTTGTTAGCCTAAGCTAGAAACTTTTATAACTATAACCTAGTAGAGGTGCATGATACATAGGGTATAACCCTAGGCTCTACTTTAAAATGTATATCAGTAAAACTTTTAAAGAATGGATTATATAATTTATTCAATCATATATTATCTCAAAATGAGATAATATATGAAAAATCAGTCTCAAAATGAGAATGTTATATCATTTTGAGACTGATTTGATTCTTCAACATTTTATCTATATTTTTAACCCTTCTCTTTACCTATTAATCCTTAGCTTAAAGGCATCCCAATTTATCTTTGTTGATTCTAAAGGACTTGTTGTCAATAGCTCTTTGCGGTGCCAATATACCCTCTAAATGGTCATATTCATGCTGCATTAACTCGGCCAAATCCCCTTCAAATTCAATGGTACAATCCTTCCATTCTAAGTCCTTATAGGAAACTCTAACTTTTTTATATCTCTTTAACTTTACCTCTAACCCTGGAAAGCTCATACAGTCATCCCAAATTTCAAAAATTTCATCTCCAATGGGCTCCAGTCTAGGGTTTACAAAGGCTATAGCATTATCATCATAATTCATATATATTATCCTATAGAGCTCGTCAATTTGAGGTGCTGCGATAGCTCTACCAAATCCATATTTTGATCTAAATTCCATAATTGTATCATGGAGGTCCTCCACAACCTCTTTAGCCTTTTCTAACTGGTCCTCTCGAATCTCCTTGGATATTTTATATAAATTTTCCTTTCCCAAGAGTAATATTTCTCTTACGCTCATAATTCCTCGTCCCCCTATATCAATTTCTTTTATTATACACTATTATTTACAAAGCAAGCATAATGTCAGATATAACTACTGAAAAAATAGAAAAGCTTACCTTCCCCATCACTTTTCCTTTTATATTTTTGTTCTCGATAAAAATATTTTATAAACAATAATATTTAACAGAATAACGTAGGCTAGTCCAATGAAGTAGTACTGATTATATGTCAATAATAGTACTCCTTCTCCCCTAATCAAGCTGCTAATCGTCTTTGCAGCCCAAAATCCCGGGGCAAATGAAAAGATTAGCTCTTTTTTATCTGTAAAAAACATAGCAATTATAGGGAAAATAATAATGATACCTGATCCCTTCATTACTGCAAAGCCCTCTATTTTGTTATGGGATAGGGCATTTATAAATAACCCCGTCATTGGTGCCTCTAGGGATGCTAAAAAGGCAATGGCTAAAATATTTTCTATGGGTATCTCTCCAACATCTGAAAACCACATAACATAGGTACATGCTATGAAGGTAATTATAACAACTACTATCAATCTAAAGGATAAAAACTGATGTATACTAAGGGGCGTAACCCTTATGGAAGTAAGGACATTATCGTCCCTATCATCTAAAATTGAAAAACCCGTAAGGGCTCCATATATTTGAGGTGTCATCAAGGTCAATATTACAAGGATTAAATCTGCATAATAATCTATACTAAAATCACTAATGTCGGCAATCCATGGCAGCAAATACCTGCCTATAATACCAAACAGAATTGGATAAAATACCATAAATCCCATGAGAGGATCACGAAGCCACTTTTTAAATTCACTTTTTATGAAGCTCCCATACATATTAAACACCACTCTCTCTTATGGCAAATTCATCAAATTTTTTATAAACTATATAATATAGTAGAGCTGAAATAAGTACTAAATATAGAGTGGAAAGGACAACTTCTAACATTTCTATGCCTATGGATGATGCATTTAGTAAAGTCATAGAAGATTTCGTAGGGATAATATAGAGGAACTTTTTTATGGTTTCGTTTTTAATAAGTCCCACCTGCTCTAATAGTACAGGTATCATAAATACAAAGCTGTATTTCATTATTCCAGTCAACAGTCCAGTAAAGTCCTTAGAGTAATAGGTAAGAAGAAAACCAAGTAAAGAATGAAAAAAGGCGATTAGAATAACTGCTGCAAGTAATCCCAAGATGTTGACATTAATTTCTTTAAAAAGTTTTGAATAGCCATATAAAACCCCTAGTGTTACCACATTGGATAGGATATTGGCAAAAGACTTAGCCAAAATATATTCTGACTTGTCTATGGGAGATACAAGTAAAGTCTTTATAACTCCTTCCTGTTTTTCAAAAAACATAGTAACACCAACCATTAGCATAGCCATGGAGGTTGCATCAAGGAAAATCAATAGGGGAAATATTGAGCTGACATCCTCAATACCAGTAAATTGAAGTATCCCAATCCAAATTAATGAAATTAAAAGGCTTGCTGCAAATATGTTATATCTTTTCATTCTTTGCAGTTCACCTGTAAATAGAACTAACATGTTATTCACCATTCTCCACTCCTGTTACCCTTATAAAAATATGGTCAAGGGTCGTTTCTTTACTATGAATAGTTATTATTTTCTTAGTCTTGACGATATTTAAGAATTTATGGTCTGTACTCAATTTATCTAAGTTAAAGCCTTCCTTTTTTACTATATCATCCTCTATGTATTCTACATCAACTTCCCTTCGGCCATGCTTTAACTTTAAATCTTTAGGTGTGTCAATTTCTACTATTTTACCATCTGCCATAAAGGCTACACGGTCGCATAATTCGTCTACATCATTCATTAAATGAGTTGTCAGTAAAACCGTTCCACCTTTCCCTTTAAACTCCTTGATTATATCCTTTATAATCCTTGCATTTTTAGGGTCAAGACCATTCGTCGGCTCATCTAAAAATAGAACATTAGGTTTATTAATCAATGCCCTTACGAAGTTTAATCTGGCCTTCATACCCTTTGAATACTCATTGACCCTTTTATTTCTATCTTCATAAAGCCCTACTCTTTTTAAAAGTCCATCTATATCTCCATTTACACTATACAACCTTTTAAAAAAATCGAGATTTTCTTGGGCTGTAAGCTTAGAAAAGTGAACAGGTATCTCAAAGCCTACCCCAATTCCCTGGTAAAAGGCCTTACCATATTGTTTTATGTCCTTTCCCTTGTAGCTAACTTCTCCATCATACTTTTCCAACAGCTTAATAAGTATTTTTTGAGTTGTACTCTTACCCACACCACTGGGCCCTAAAAGGCCAAAGATTTCCCCTTCTTTAATTTCAAAGGAAATTCCTTTAATAGTATATTCTTTATTCCTTGGATACTTAAATCTTAGATTTTTCACCTGAAACATCTTTATTCACCTTCTATATAGGATTTAATAATAATTATGTATATTAAATTCCCTTACTATGGAAAACATTACAATCAGTTAAATTATTAATTATTATTTCTCTTTACACTATCTGCTATTCCATTATGAACTATAAAAAAATAGGGTACGACATAATTTTGTCGACACCCTAATATAATCTAACTAGCTACTCTATAATTTTCCCTATGTGCTTAAACTTAAATCTTGTAAAGTATATAGGAAGATAGAAATGGTACATCTACTTCTCCATTAAATATTTGCTGTCCTTTAGATACCCCATTTTGATTTACTTCATATTCATTTGCTATAACTTTCCACTTGCCCTCAATAGGCAGATTGATTCTCTTATTTTCCACACTGGCATTATGAATGATAACCATGTGTTTATAGTCCCCTTCATAGGGTGAGTTTAGGACAAAGCCTACAGTGTTTTCCGGAGATTCAAGGAAGTGGAGATAGTCCCTTACATCCTGGGGCTCGTCAAAGACCATAGCTTTTTGACTTTTTCTAAGTTCAATTAGACTCTTTATATATCTAAAGGTATCTATATACCTATTTTTTCTATCCCAGTCTATGTTATTTATTTCATCTCCTGCATTGTAGCTATTGTGACATCCCTTTTTAGTTCTCAGAAACTCTGTCCCTCCATTAATAAAGGGAATACCCTGGGATGTAAATATGATAGCTAAAGCTAGTCTATTCATTTTTATAACCTGCTCTTTTGTAGCCTCCGGGTTAGATTTTTTTATTTTATCGTACAGGGTAAGATTGTCATGGGAGCTTACGTAATTTATGGTTTCCCGGGGCCTCTCTGCAAAGCCCTGTAATCCCCACCCATAATCAATGCTGCCAGCGATACCTGTTTTAATAGGGTCTTCCAATCCCCATCCTCCGTTTACAAAACCTTTCCCTACGCCGTCATTGTCACCCTTTATTGCGTTTCTAAAATCATCGTTAAATAGGGATATTTCTTTAGACCTCTGACTTCCTTTTTTGAACTGATCTTCTATTGGAAGAGGTGAAGGCCCCGAGGTCCAAGGTTCTCCGTATATTAATATATTTTTGTTTATTTCCTTAAGCTCCCTTTCAACCTCCTCCATGGTCACTATATCATGTAGTGCCATAAGGTCAAACCTAAAACCATCTATTTTGTATTCTCTAGCCCAAAATTTTACTGAATCTATTATAAACTTTCTCATCATTTTTCTTTCAGAGGCCGTCTCATTACCGCACCCTGAACCATTTGAATATTCTCCATTTTCCCAGGTTCTATAATAATATTTTGGTACAAGGATATCAAAGGGAGAGCTTTTAAGCTTATAGGTATGGTTATATACTACATCCATTATTACACCTATGCCATTCTCATGGAGGGATTTTATCATTTCCTTAAATTCTCTAATCCTTACCTTCCCATCGTAAGGATTCGTAGAATAGGAACCTTCAATAACATTGTAAAGATGGGGATCGTATCCCCAGTTGTACTCCATATCCTTGGTTTCATCTACACTTCCAAAGTCAAATACAGGCTGTAGGTGTACATGGGTAATCCCCAGCTCCTTGAGATGGTCAATGCCTGTAGTAATGCCATTTATTCCCTTAGTATTTCCTTCAGTGAAGGCCAGATACTTTCCCCTGTTTCTAATACCTGCATTGATATTTATTGAAAAGTCTCTTACATGGATTTCATATATTATTATTGTTTCTACAGGATTTGGAATAGAGTGATGCTCCCATCCATGAGGATTTATGTCATTAAAGTCTACAATCATTCCCTTTGCCCCATTAATTCCAGCTCCCTTTGCATAGGGGTCCTGTATCTCTACATGTAAACCATCATCGGTTTTTACTATATAGTTATAGTATCTGTTTTTAAAATCACCTTTAAGCTTTAATTCCCAGATTCCCTTTTCTTTTTTAATCATTGGATATATCTTCCCCTGGGAGAAACTGTAGCGGTCATAAATTACTAACCTTACCTCTTCCCTTGTAGGAGCCCATACTTTAAAGAGTGTATACTCTTTTTTGTAATTTGCTCCTAAATCATCACCATAATATACTAATCCCATATTATCTAAATCTAGTATAGTATCCACTCTAGAATTACACTCCTTAAAATGTTATTTATTCTTATCTAAAAAATCTATATCCCATATTCCTGTGGCATATTCAAATATAGTTCTATCACTAGAGAATACCCCTGATCGTGCAATATTGACCACTGACATCTGCATCCATTTTCTTCTATCTCTATAGAAACCGTCTATCTTTTCCTGGGCCTTTACGTAGTCATCAAAATCCTTAAGCACAAAGTATTCATCATTATGCCTCAGTAAAGAGTTATATATGATTGAAAATTCCTCATTATTAACTGGAAAAAATCCGTTTACTAACTGATCTAGTACTGTTTTTATCCTTATGTCATTTCTGTAAATTTCCATTGAATCATATCCGCCAGTTCTATATAGGTCTAAAATTTCTTTTTCTTCAAGTCCAAATATTACTATGTTTTTATCACCTACCACCTTATGGATATCTACGTTAGCACCGTCTAGGGTTGCTATGGTTATTGCACCGTTCATCATAAACTTCATGTTTCCTGTTCCCGATGCCTCCTTTGTAGTTGTAGAGATTTGCTCGCTGACATTAGCAGCGGGAACCATCTTTTCTGATAGAGTTACACCATAGTTATCTAAAAATACAACTTTTATTTTATCCCTTATTCTCTTATCTTTATTTATTTTATCAGCTAGTGTATTTATAAGTTTTATTATTTTCTTTGCTATATAATATGCAGGAGCAGCTTTTCCTGCAAATATAAATGTCCTCGGTACAATATCTAAGTCTGGTTTTTCAATGAGCTTATTGTATAGATACATTATATGAAGAACGTTTAAAACTTGTCTTTTATATTCATGGATTCTTTTAGCATGGATGTCAAATATTGAACTAGTATCAATCTTTATAGAGCAATTGGCCTCTATAAATTGGGCAAGCTTTTCCTTGTTATGTTGTTTTATCTTGAATACCTCATCTTGAAAGGAGGTATCTTCCCTATAGGAAAATAGATTTTCAAGCTGTATTGGAACAGTTTTCCACAGGTCTCCAATTGTACTGGTTATGAGTTTTGAAAGCTGAGGATTAGATTGTAAAAGCCATCTTCTATGGGTAATACCATTTGTTTTGTTATTAAATTTGTTAGGATATATATCGTAAAAATCCTTTAGCTCCCGCTTTTTTAATAATTCAGTATGAAACTTTGCAACTCCATTTACACTATAGCTTCCTACAATTGCTAAATTGGCCATTTTAATTGTATCATGGGATATGATTGCCATTTTACTTATTTGATTAAAGTCCCCCATATATTTTGTGTCCCAAAGCTCTTTGCAAAATCTTTCATTAATTTCTTCAACAATCATATATATTCTGGGAAGTAGTTTTTTAAACATATTGACCTTCCACTTTTCCGATGCTTCAGCCATAATTGTATGATTTGTATATGATATGGTATTACATGTGATTTTCCAAGCTTCATTCCATCCAAGCCCCTCTTCGTCCATCAATATCCTCATTAGTTCCGGTACTGCAAGGGAAGGATGGGTATCATTAACGTGTATTGCCACGTATTCATGGAGATTTTCTATTGATGCCCCTGTCTTTTTATATGTTCTGATTATACTTTGTAGCCCAGCAGAAACCATAAAATATTCCTGCTTAAGTCTTAATAATCTTCCCTCCTCATAGGAATCATCGGGATACAGAACCTGGGAAATTGCTTCTATAGAATGCTTCGATTCAAAGGCTCTTATATACTCCCCGCTACTGAAGGATGTATAATCAAATTCCCTTTTTTCAGCTTCTGCACTCCATAGTCTAAGGGTATTAATTACATTATTTTTATACCCTATTATCGGTGTATCGTAGGGAACTGCCAATACGGTTTCATAATTTTCATGTACAAATTTTAAGCCGTTTTTTTCATTAATTATTTTTATATTTCCTCCAAATTTAACTTTTACGGCTTTATTTGCTTTTTTTACTTCCCATACGTTTTCGTCCTGAAGCCATTTGTCGGGGAATTCTACCTGATAGCCGTCAATTATTTTTTGCTCAAAAAGGCCGTACTTATATCTTAATCCACATCCATGACCAGGAATATTTAGACCTGCCATAGAGTCTAAAAAGCATGCTGCCAGTCTGCCAAGCCCTCCATTGCCAAGTCCCTGGTCCTTCTCAACCTCTTTTATTTTCTCAAAATCTATCCCTAGCTCCCCAAGTCCTTCCTTACAAAGGTCTGCTATTCCTAAGTTTATAAGATTACTTTCAAGTAATTTTCCCATTAAAAACTCCATGGAAAAATAGTAAACTTGTTTTTGGTAGTTCTTTATATATCCTTTGTTTGTACTAACCCAATCCTTTGAGATATAATCCCTTATTAAACGTCCTAAAGTAAAATATAAATCCCAATCTGAGGCTTCCTCAAGGCTTACAGCCCTACTAGTTGTAAGTTTATTTATAAAGTCCTCTTTAAATCTTTCTTTTTTTAACTTCACTCTTTCCCCCTCCTAAAGCTTAACTAAAAAAATATATACATTCTTTTATAGAATTAATCTATTAATTCTTCATACATAGCTTTATATTTATGGGCAGATTTACTCCAGCTATAATCTTCAATCATGGCATTTTCTATTATTTTCTTCCACGTGGCCTTATCTCCATAGAGTTTTAAGGCTCTATCAATTGTATAAAGCATATCATGGGCATTATAGTTAGTAAAGCTGAATCCATTGCCTTCACCCGTATTTTCGTTATATGATGTGACTGTATCACTTAACCCTCCCGTTTCCCTTACAATAGGAATGGTTCCATATCTAAGGGCAATTAACTGTCCTAGCCCACAGGGTTCAAATAGGGAAGGCATTAAAAACATGTCTGAAGCCGCATATATTCTATGGGCTAATCTATTGTCAAATTCTATATTAGCCGACAGTTTATTAGGATATTTATGGGCAATTTCCTTAATCCTCGATTCAAATTCAAAGCTGCCCGTTCCTAAAATTACTATTTGGACATCCCTAGAAAGCAATTCCTCCAATATGTGGATAACTAAATCTATACCCTTCATTTTTGCAAGTCTTGAAACCATTCCAATTAGTGGTATATCCCTTTCCTTGGGAAGCTTTAATTTTCTTTGCAGCTTTATTTTATTTTGCACCTTTTTCTCAATCGACTTCATATCATAGTTTACAAGAATGTTTCTGTCCTTTTTAGGGTTATATATTCCATAGTCTATACCGTTTACAATTCCCCTGATGTCATCTTTTCTCCCTTTAAGTAATCCATCTAATCCTTTACCATAGAAGGGAATTTGTATCTCCTCTGCATAGGTTTCACTGACTGTTGTAATTAAATTAGAGTATTTTATAGCACCTTTCATAAAGCTCACTCCCCCATTAAACTCAAGGGAATCAATATTATAGTATTCAGGCCCTAAATTTAATAACTCCCATAATATATCCTTAGAAAAAACTCCCTGATATTTCAAATTGTGTATTGTAAATAGAGTTTTAATTTTTTGGAATTTAGGATTTTTTCTGTAATGAGCATGTAGTAGTGTGCTTATCATACCACTGTGCCAATCGTTACAGTGTATGATATCTATCCCTAAATCTAAATTATTTATCGTTTCCAACACAGCCCTACAGAAAAAGGCATATCTTTCTCCATCATCATAAAATCCATATAAACCGTCCCTTTTAAAGTAATATTCATTGTCGACTAGATAAAAGGTAACACCCTTATATCTCATTTGCTCTATTCCACAATATTGTTTTCTCCATCCTACTTCTACTTCAAAGCTTGTCAAAGGTTTAATGCTTTTGTTATATTTTTCAGGTATATCTTTATATTTGGGCAGCACAACCCTTATATCTACCCCAAGTTTTTTAAGCTCCTTTGGAAGTGAAAATGCAACATCAGCTAAGCCCCCTGTTTTTACAAAGGGTACTACTTCAGACGCAACATATAAAACCTTTATCATTTTAACTCCTCCATAGTATATGAATTTATAATAACTATACATCTATTGGATATAGATATACGCCATTAAAAATTAATAAACGAAAGTAGACTCTGAGTTTTCCTTTAGAGCGATTTTTATGAACCTGTTTAACCTCTACTTATTATATTTAAAACAGGTTTATAGCATGAGCCTAAAGGATTCTCAGTGGCTACTTGAGCAAATTAATCTTTATAAGCGTATATCTATATTCACCCTTGTAATATTTAATATTTTCAAAGAAAAAATGCAGGAGCTTTCATTGCTTTCTTTGAAAAATTTATTAAGGTTTAAAGGCGATTATCTTTATAGGCTCATATTTTTCTTTATGACAAAGGGATAGTCCTTGTCACCGCTTAAAATCTTACCATCTGATATTCTGACATGCTTATCTAAAATTACATTTTCTAAATAGCAGTTTTCTCCTATACTACTTTTTTGCATGATTATACTGTCCTTAACAACTGCACCCTTACTTATCTCTACTCTTCTTCCGATAACGGAGTTTTCTACTACTCCTTCAATTACACAGCCATTTGCTATAAGAGAATTTGATACATTGGTATTTTGACAGTACTTGGTAGGAGGCTCATCCTTAACCTTTGTATAAACTAGTCTGTCTTCATAAAAAAGTTGTCTAGCTAGGTCAACATTAAGCAATTCCATATTAGTTCTATAATAATTTTCTACTGAACTAATACAAGACAAATATCCATTGTAGGAATAGGCATTGACGTGGAGATTCTTCATACTGTTAAAAACAGCCTGCTTTAGATATTCATAGTCCCCTTTATTGATACTGTTTTGAATTATATTTAAAAGCAAATCTTTTTTCATAATATATGTTTCCATAGAAATATTGTAGCTTTTCTTATCCCCTAAATTTGAGCCCACACTGATTACATTTTCTTTTTTATCTAGGTTTAAGGTATCACAATCATTGAATTTATCAATATCTTCTTCTATTTTCTTATAGATTATCGTAATATCGGCTCCAGTTTCCTTATGGTAATTCACTGCATCTACATAATCTACATTACATATCATATAACTTCTTGATATTACGACATAACGTTGTCTACTACTTTTTAAATAGTTTAAGTGGCTCCTAAAGCTTTCTATATCTCCTTTGTTTATTTTTATATTGTTAAAATCTATTATGGGGTTTAATAAAAATAAACCATCTATTTTTCTATCTAAATCCCACTCTTTACCTGTTCCTAGATGGTCCATTAGAGATTGACTTTTACCCCTTGTATATATGCCAACATTTCGTATCCCCGCATTAACCATATTTGACAGAGAAAAGTCTATAATCCTGTATCTGCCTAATATAGGTATTGTAGCAATAGGTCTATTGTGCGTTAAGTCCTTTATTCTATCTTCATTTTCTATTAGATTAATGATCCCCATTATATCTTTCATTATATTCACCCCTATATTTAAGTTGTTTGTTTATAAAAATATTTAACCAAATTACTTTTTCCTAGGTGGTAGTTTTAATCTACTTTTTTTATGATCCTTTTTATGTTTCCCATATTATCCATCATAGTCATTACATTATTCCCTCTATCTTCATTTACAACGGTAATCTTTTTCTTGTCCCTGTTTATAATTTTTGTTCCAGATTTTATGGTAATATTGTCCATAACTATCGACCTTGAAATAGTTACATAGTCTTCAATT
This sequence comes from Clostridia bacterium, assembly GCA_022361035.1. Lineage (GTDB taxonomy): Bacteria > Bacillota > Clostridia > Peptostreptococcales > Caminicellaceae > JAKSBP01. The sequence goes on along the minus strand of JAKSBP010000008.1, from coordinate 28,339 downwards.
ATGGCATCAGGCATAATTACTGAATCTTCAATTTTTGAATTTTTGCCTACATATACTCCCGGGAACAATACAGAGTTATTGACTTCACCATGAACTATACATCCTTCGTTTAAAAGCGATGATTTTACAGTAGCCTTATGGCTGATATAATGGGGTGGATTAATATATGACCTTGAATATATCCTCCAACTAGGATCGTAAAGATTTAATTCATTGTCATCCTTTATTAAATCCATGTTAGCCTGCCATAGACTTTCTACCGTTCCTACATCCTTCCAATATCCATCAAACTTGTAAGCAAACATATCTAAGCCATCCTTTAGCATCTTAGGAATTATATTTTTACCAAAATCATTTTGGGAACTACCATCTTTCTCATCGTTAATTAAATATTCTCTAAGTATTTCCCAGTTAAATATATACACACCCATTGAAGCCAAGTTACTTTTAGGTTTTTGAGGCTTTTCTTCAAACTCATAGATACTGTTATCATCATTGATATTCATTATTCCAAATCTGTTTGCTTCTTCCCAGGGTACTTCAATGACTGCAATGGTAGCTTTAGCTGAATTTTTTTTATGATATTCCAATAGTCGGGAGTAGTTCATCTTATAAATATGGTCACCGGACAAAACTAAAACATATTTAGGACTATATTTATCGATGAACCCCATATTTTCATATATTGCATTAGCAGTCCCTTTATACCATCGCCCTCCTTGGGGTCCCATATAGGGGGCCAAAACCGATACTCCTCCATTTCTTCTATCAAGGTCCCAAGGGCTTCCGATACCTATATGTGAATTCAATTCTAAGGGTTGGTATTGAGTAAGAACTCCTACTGTGTAGATACCTGAGTTGGAACAATTACTTAATGCAAAATCAATTATTCTGTACTTGCCTCCAAAGTAAACAGCAGGCTTTGCCATTGTTTTGGTCAATTCCTTTAATCTTGAACCCTGCCCTCCTGCCAACAACATGGCTATAATTTCTTTCTTTTGTTTTCTCATAATTTTTCCCCCTCAAAATTAAGTATTAGATACATAAGACTTTATTAAAAGTAACTTATTTGATATTTTTAAATATTAGGCTATTTATACGAATATATTTTTAAAAGATGTGATGTAAACTGTATTATATATGGTTATAGAAAATTTATATTTTATTCCTTTAGATGGGATATTAAAATTATTTTTACTGTTTAAAGCTCTATGGGTATTCCCTTTTATAGGTCAATATTTATAAATGATAAATATAGGGCCTTCACTGTTTTCTTTTAAAACATTTATTAAGGTCTAAAAGGGATTATCTTCTTAGTCATTTTTATAAATATAGTATTGAAAGATATGTCGTAGAGTTGCAAGCTCCAAGGAAAAACCCTTCCTTAAAACCTGTAGCATGAATAATGTGGATTGTTTTGTGACTTTACATTCTAATTTTTTTATCTATAGGCTATATTTTATTACGTTAAGGTTATCATTGATTGCTTTAGCTCTAAATATCTATAGCTTGAAAATTTTACTTTTTAAGCTTAATATACATTGCTCCTAATGGGGGTATTGTAACTTCTATTGAAAATGGTTGATTGTTCCATTTTAAACTATTGGCTTTAATTCCACCGGTATTTCTTACCCCCGAGCCTCCGTACTTCTCCAAATCACTATTAAATACTTCTTCGTATTCACCCTGTATAGGTACACCTACTTTATAGTTATGACGAACTACAGAGGTAAAGTTACAAATTACAATTATAAAATCCTTTTCATCCTCACCCTTTCTCATAAATGCTATTATACTTTGTTCATAATTCTGATGGTCTATCCACGAAAAGCCCTTGTAATCATTATCAACTTCATATAGAGATTTTTCATTCCTATATAAGTGGTTAAGCTCTCTTATATAATGGTGAGTTTTTCTATGCATTTCATAGTCGAGGAGAAACCAATCTAATTCTTTATTGTAGTTCCACTCAATAAATTGTGCAAATTCTCCCCCCATAAATAATAATTTTTTCCCGGGATGGGCAAACATATATGCATAAAATACTCTGAGATTAGCAAATTTTTGCCAGTAATCCCCTGGCATTTTATCAACTAGGGACTTTTTCCCATGAACTACTTCATCATGGGATAGAACTAATATAAAATTTTCTGAAAAGGCATAGGTAAAGGAAAAGGTAATCAAATTATGATGCCATTTTCTATATATATGGTCTGTTTCCATATACTTAAGCATGTCATTCATCCATCCCATATTCCATTTAAAATTAAATCCAAGACCTCCTAGGTGGGCAGGACTAGTTACAAGGGGCCATGCCGTAGATTCTTCGGCAATCATTAAGGCATGTGAAAATTTTTCAAATACTATTTTGTTCATTCTCCTAAAAAATTCTATTGCACCTAAATTCTCACTACTTCCATACTTATTGGGTATCCATTCACCTTCCTTCCTCCCGAAATTCAAGTAGAGCATAGATGACACAGCATCTACTCTTATTCCATCTATATGATAAATATCAAACCAAAACATTGCATTGGATATTAAAAAGCTCAATACTTCTGGTTTACTAAAATCAAAGGATTTTGTTCCCCATTCATGAAGTTCCGCCATCATAGAATTGTCGTTTTCATATAGGGGTTTCCCATCAAAGTTTGACAGTCCATGTTCATCCTTACAGAAATGACCTGGTACCCAATCCAATATAACTCCAATTCCTTTTTGATGGCAAATGTCTACAAAGTACATGAAATCTTCAGGTTTCCCATATCTACTGGTAAGGGAGTAATAGCCTGTTGTCTGATAGCCCCACGAGCCGTCAAAGGGATGCTCGGTAAGGGGAAGGAGTTCTATGTGGGTATATCCCATGTATACAACATAGTCTATGAGTTCCTCTATAATCTCACGATAATTATAAAACCCTCCATTTTCCTTTCTTCTCCATGAACCTAAATGTAGTTCATAGATATTTATGGGCTCTCCATATGCGGCCTTCTTTTTATTTTTTTCTATCCACTTCTCATCCTGCCATTTGTACTTATTAAGGGGCATTGTAACTGAGGCTGTGTTTGGTCTGACTTCTGAATAAAATCCGTAGGGATCGGCCTTTAGAAGCTTCAAGCCCTCCTGGGTGATTATTTCATATTTGTATCTTTCTTCTTCTCCCAGTCCCCCAATGAAAATATTCCATAGCCCAGATTCCTTTTCTCTTCTCATTCTATGACTTGTACCATCCCAACTATTAAAATCTCCTACAACCCTCACTTCTCTAGCATGGGGTGCCCATACTGTAAAATTAACGCCCTTTACTCCCCCATGTTCTAGGAAATGGGCTCCCATAAAATTGTAGCTTTCAAAATGATTGCCTTCATGGAAAAGATACATGTCAAAGGGTTGTAAGTCTATATAATGAATATCTTTTATATACATAATCCATTCTCCTCTATGTATATTTCTATAGCCGCTGTGCTTTTTTCTAAAAATAAAAAGAACTTAAATAATTATTAAGTGTTACCCTTGGTTTCATTTTATCTTAATAATCCTTTAAGTAATATTGTTGTCATAGAAATTACAATAAATCCTTTAAATTTTAACCTATGGAATATTAATAGACATGTGACTAACTAAAGATGAGATTATAAGCTATAGCTACTCCTATAAAATCATTACTTCTCTTAATATTAATAAGTTAATATAATTAATTAGATTTTTTAATTTTATACCCAAAATCTAATATTTTAAACGAGTTTCAAGTTAAATTATATACAAACAGAAAATAAATTTTATTTACAATTTTATTTATCCCCTTATTATGATAAAATTATTAGAGTTTAGTAAGTATAGAAATTAGAATAATTAAAAATATATTAGTAAAGGAGTTAGTCTAATGTCAGAAAAGGTTTTAGCTGTTCATAAAGATTTACTGGAAAGCTATTTTCAAGATATTCCCTATGGCCTGATTACAAATAATAGGAATTTAATCTTCGATGAAGTACTTAAAAATTATTGCTTCTTAGATAGGGATAAGGCCGAGTACGACTATAACTATAGACAAATTATTCCCTATATCGTAGTAAGGAAGGGGGATTTATATTTACTCCTTAAGAGATTAGATAAGCAAACTGAAAAGAGACTTCATGGTAAGTACTCCTTAGGAATAGGTGGACATATAAATCCTGACTGCTCAGATGATTGTGAAAATATCATCATGGGGGGCCTTTATAAGGAGCTTAATGAAGAAATAGCCCTTAAAAAGCCCTTTAAACTAACCTTTTCAGGTATAATAAATAACGAAAAAAGCGACGTCGGTAAGGTACATGTAGGCTTTCTATACATATTAGATGCTAATTCCTTAGAGTTTGAGATTTTAGAAAAGGAAAAAATGACTGGTGAATGGATAAAAAAAGAACAGCTTTCAGAATACTATGAGTATCTAGAAGGCTGGTCTCAAATTGTTTTTGATAATTATATAGAAGAAATGGCCTCCAATGACGGACTATAAATTATTATCAGTAAAGTTTTATTTGACTGAACATCCTATAGATGTGTGATTGAGAATGTTAACTTACTTCAGCAGCCACAGAGAATCCTTTAGGCTTATGCTATAAAGGAAACCTCAGTGGCTGCTTTCGTCTATTAAGTTTGTTAGTCACTCTTCTATATTTTAAAGCCCCCTAAAAAATTGCACCTACAGGGTAAACCCCATTATTTAGTTATCTTTTCTAATCCACCCATATAAGGTCTTAAAGCCTTTGGAATAACTACTGATCCATCTGCTTGTTGATAGTTTTCAAGGATTGCTGATAGTGTTCTTCCAACTGCAAGACCTGAACCATTTAATGTGTGGACAAACTGTGCTTTACCCTTTGGTTCTGGTCTAAACCTTATGTTTGCCCTTCTAGCTTGATAATCCTCAAAATTACTACAGGAGGAAATCTCTAGATATCTATCATAACTTGGCATCCAAACTTCTATGTCATAGGTCATGGCTGAAGCAAATCCTAAATCTCCACCACAAAGTCTTACAACTCTATGGGGAAGCTCCAATCTTTTTAGAATCTCTTCCGCTTCCTTAAGAAGTTTTTCTAACTCATTGTATGAATCTTCGGGTCTGGTAAACTTAACTAGCTCTACCTTGTTGAACTGATGCTGTCTAATAAGTCCCCTTGTGTCTCTTCCTGCTGAACCTGCCTCTTTCCTAAAACATGGTGTAAAGGCTGTATGGTAAATTGGAAGTTTATCTCCATCTAATATTTCATTCATATATAAATTAGTTAATGGAACCTCTGCCGTAGGTATTAGAAAGTAATCTTTACTTGGAAGATGGAACATATCATCTTCAAATTTAGGAAGCTGGCCTGTTCCTGTCATGCTATCCCTATTTACAATAAAGGGAGGCAATATCTCTTCATATCCATGATCACAGGTATGAATATCGAGCATAAAGTTAATAAGGGCCCTTTCAAGCTTTGCTCCCAACCCCCTATAAACTGTGAATCTTGAACCAGTAATTTTGGAAGCCCTTTCAAAATCTAGTATTCCAAGGTCTATACCTACATCCCAATGGGCTTTTTTCTCAAATTGAAACTTAGTAGGCTCTCCCCAGGTCTTAACTAACTCATTATCCTCATCACTATTGCCCACTGGAGTATCATGTCGTGGTGCATTTGGAATACCTAATAGTGCCTGCTTAATCTCTTCATCTATTTCCCTTAATCTAGAATCTAAATCCTTTATTTGCTCTGATAGCTCCTTCATTTCACTAAGTACAGCCGTAGCATCCTTACCTTCTTTTTTGAGCTTAGGTACCTCCTTAGAAACAATTTTTTGTCTATTCTTCATTTCTTCTACTCGTGCTATTACTTTTCTTCTGTCCTCATCAAGCTCCAGTATTTTCCCTATCTCAAAATCTCCCTTTGTTCTCTTTTCAATAAGCTCCTTTACATTATGAAAATCATTTCTAATTCTCTTGATATCTAACACCTTTAAAACCTCCTCTAAGTTTTTTTGAATACTCCTTAAGAATAACTTGCTAAATTTAATCTACCCTTTACTCCTTAAATAGGAACTGACTGACTTCATCTCTTCATTCATTTTTATAATAGTTTTTTCTGTAAGAAATTTCTTAATAGTAATAAAAAAATCCTCCTGTCCCCATTAATTATAGGGACGGAAGGATTTATTCCGCGTTGCCACCCTGATTGACTATAGTAGTCCACTCATAGGGCTATTTTTTTAATAAAAACCTAAAGAGGTTAAACTCCTTAGTCTTTAGCCAGGTTCCTGACATAGAATAACCCTTAGCACATTAACGGATGCTAACCGATTAAACCTTTTGTCACATAACACTTAAAAATGATTTAAGTTTTAGAAAACCTTCAGTTTAACAACTCTAGGATGGATTCAAAAGGTAATTATATCGACTTCCACCAACCGTCGACTCTCTTAAAAAATTATCCTATCTACTAATTCCCGTCATAGTCATTATAATATATGCAATAATTATCTTATACTATATTTTCAGTAATTTTAGCATAATTTATTATATTTTTCAAGGGAAATATTATTTTTTATAAAAAAAATAGTGTCTATACGTTATACTATGGAAAGGTCTATGAAATATTGAATATATATATTATAATTTTAAATATACATTAGTTTATTTCAAAACAGGAGGTATGATATGAAAAAGACCGTAAATATTGACTGGGGTAAACTAGGCTTTAATTACATTAAGACAGATCTTCGCTATGTATCAACTTGGAGGGATGGAGAGTGGGATAAGGGAATATTAACAGAAGATAATAAACTTACTATCAGTGAAGGCTCAACTGCTCTTCATTATGGTCAACAATGCTTTGAGGGATTAAAGGCCTATCGTAGAAAGGATGGTAAAATCCAACTTTTTAGACCCGATGAAAATGCTAAACGCTTAAATAGTAGCTGTAGACGTATATTGATGCCGGAAGTACCAGAGGAAAAATTTATTGATGCCTGTACTCAGGTCGTTAAGGCTAATGAAGCCTATGTTCCTCCATACGGAACGGGGGCAACGCTTTATTTAAGACCCTTTGTCATAGGTGTTGGAGATAATGTTGGAGTAAAACCAGCTTCAGAGTATATATTCTGTGTATTTTGTGTTCCAGTTGGACCCTACTTTAAGGGTGGAATGACTCCTGTAAACTTTATTATTTCAGAATACGACAGAGCCGCAGCCTTTGGTACGGGCAAGGTAAAGGTTGGGGGAAATTATGCAGCAAGTCTTTATGCCCACAAACAAGCTACAAATAAAGGCTTTGCAGATTGCATTTATCTTGACCCAAAAACCCATACTAAAATAGAAGAGGTCGGAGCAGCTAATTTCTTTGGAATCACAAAGGATAATAAATTTATAACTCCAGACTCACCATCAATTCTTCCTAGTATAACAAAATATTCCTTAATGTATATTGCAGAAAATTATCTAGAAATGAAGGTAGAAGAAAGGGATGTATTTGTAGATAATTTAAGTGAATTTAAGGAAGCTGGAGCATGTGGAACTGCCGCTGTAATAACTCCTATTGGAGGGATTGAGTATAAAGAAAAGCTCCATGTTTTCCATAGCGAAACAGAGGTAGGTCCTATTACTAAGAAACTTTACGATACCCTCTATGGAATTCAATTTGGAGATGTTGAGGCTCCAGAGGGGTGGATTGTTGAAATAGAGTAAAGATTGGCCTTTAGCTAAATTCTCCTTAATAAAATATCCTATAAAAAAGTTAAATATCCTTAGACCCACCCTTTTTTACCATATATATGTATACTTTTTTATTTCCAGGAGATAATTAAAATATATCTAATTAAATAGGGGGGTCTATAATATGAATAGTTTTAATAAAATTGATATATATGCAAAAATAGGAGATTTAAAGGAGATAGACTATAGAAACACTCTAGCTATTGCAACCCTCATTGAACTTTTAGTGGAAAAGGGGTTAATAACTAGGGACGAATTCGCTCACAAAGCCTATGTTTTAGACAATATGTCTACAGAGGAACTTAGAAGTTTGAGGGCTTCAAATAGATAGGTTATATATGAGATTAATTTTAATCTCTTTTAAAACCAAAAGGGATATCTTACAACCACAATTTCATTGTAAGATATCCCTTTTGTAATTATATAGTCCTTTTCAGTTTATTAAATATTTTCTTTTCGAGTGCATCAATTTCTTTTTTCATTTTTCTAGGCGGAACATTAAATTTTTTAGATAAATCCTTTATCTTGATTGGTCCATTTTCATCTAGACCAAACCTAAGTCTTATTAATTCCTTTTCTCTTTCATCTATATCTTCACTATCTTCTATTATCTGATTAATCTTTTCTTTTACAAGCTCCAAAGCTTCTGGAGTAATACCTTCCATAAATATTCTCCTCTTAGCTTCCCTTCTTATTTCGTAATATCAGTTTTTAATGCATTATTAAATTTATTGAAATAGTTAAATATCCCTATTACACAGGTGATTTCTATTATTTCTCCATCATCAAAGTACTTTTTCATATCATCATACAGCTCATCGGGCACGTTATTTGAATCCGTCGTTACCACTTCTGCAAATTCCAGTGCAATAAGCTCCTTTTCTGTGAAAAGTTCAGGGTTTTTCAGCTTATTTTCCATTTCCTTTATGGTATCCTCCGATACCCCCGCCTTCTTCGCAATGGCAGTATGGGATGAAAGTCAGTAGGCACACTGATTCATTTGAGAAACTCTAACCCCAAGCATTTCCTTTAATTTAAAATCTACAGTTCCCGTTTTTAATATAGCTTGAAAATGGTCAAAGGCTGTTTTCAAAAGTTTGGGTCTATGGGCAAGGGTTCTAAACATATTTGGAATATTGCCCCGCTCCTGCAAAAAATCTTCAAAAATCTCCTTAGCTTCATTATCTACCTCTTTAGGCTCTAAAGGTCTTATCCTAGACATGATCTCACCTCACAATGTTTTTTATATATTTTTCAAGTACTTTCCATAATAAATAACCCTTATTATGTATATTTTAATATTTAGTACAATAACTTTAAACCTACATACTCTAATACCACAATCTAAAAACCTAGCTTTTCCAAACTAAATATAAGAAGGTTTTTCGAAAGCTCAATTATTTTTTCTTCTCTTTTAGAATTATATACATCAAGTAAAACCTCTTCTTCTTTAGTGCTCTTTAAAAGGTTCCTATGTTCTAATATGCTCTTTAAGTGTCTTGCTGTTCCTTCATTTCCATCTATGATAGGAACTTTATCTCCTACAAAGGCCCTTATTTGGTCCTTTAGGAATACGTAGTGGGTACAGCCTAAAACTATGGAAGAAATTTCATCTACCTTTATTCCATTAAAACATTCCTCTATGATGATTTCTACATCTTTTCCCTTCATAATTCCTGATTCAACAAGGTTAACAAGCTTTGGACAAGGTTGTTTTATTATTTCCTTGTGTTTTCCGTATCTATCCATTAACTCCCTAAGCTTTTTTTCCTTTAGGGTCATATCCGTAGCCATAACTACTATCTTTCCATCTAACCCCAATGTAACAGCAGGCTTTAAAGCAGGTTCCATTCCAATAATAGGAATATCATATTCTTTTCTCAGATCATTTATTGCCACACTGGTTGCAGTGTTACATGCAACAACTATGGCCTTTACTCCCTTATCAATTAGAAAGTCACATATGTTTGTACAAAGTTTCTTTACTTCCTCAGCAGATTTGATACCATAGGGGGCATTTTCAGAATCTCCATAATATATATATCTTTCCTTTGGCATAAGCTTAATAACCTCTGCCAATACACTTATACCGCCCATGCCGGAATCGAATATGCCTATAGGAAGATTTCTATCATTTATCATCTTTTACACCACCGCTTTATATTACTATTACACCCCTTTAGAATCACTGAATTATATTTGCCTTCTACTTCATATCTAATTATTATATCATATCTATCCTGACTATAGAAATATTTCATTCTTTAAGGAGATATATCAGAATGGCGAATTTTTGTGTTATTTTAAATTACAGGGACTTGGTACGTACATAAGTACTAACCAACCCCCTGTAATTTCAAATCCTTAAACTTCCTTCATTCTGAAACACCCTAGGGCTAAACTTATAAAACGGTTTTATAAGACAGCCCCTTAGATATTTACTATTCATTGACATTTTCTATATTCTCTATGGTATTCAATTCACCTAATCTCTTAAGTATCTCCTCTAATTCTTCTATGAGCTTTCCATACTCAGCCCAGTTTCCTTCTCTTTGAGCTTCTGTAGATCTGTCAAAGACATTATTTGCCCTTATTATCAATTCATTTATATCATCGGCCCCTTCAATTGGTATCGTAGGCTCAGTAGGCTCCGGTGTAATAGGTCTAGGCCTACCTGCCGTCTCTTCAAATACCTTTCTTAAGGCCTCTTCTAATGTAGGCTCCATAACTATACTTTCCCCATAGGCCACTATAACCCTTCTAACCTCTGGTAGACTATCCTCGGCATCGGCCTTTAAATATATTGGCTCAACATAAAGCAGAGAGTCTTCAATAGGTATTATAAGAAGATTTCCTCTAATAACCCTTGAGCCCTGCTGGTTCCAGTATGTAAATTCCTTAGATATTGTAGGGTCGGAATCAATTCTATTTTCTATCTGAATAGGCCCATAAACATTTTTACCCTTTGGAAGCCTATATAAAATTAGTTTACCGTAATTTTCTCCATCACTCCTAGCAACAAGGAGAGCTGTCATATTGGGCTTTTCCTTAGGCGTATAGGGAATAGATAGTATAAACTCCTCCTTTTCTTCACCAGGAAGCTTCATCATAAGATAGTTTGACTCCATAGTTTGATTTTCAGCTTCATATTTTTCCTTAGCTATATACCATTCATCCTCTTGATTATAGAAAACTCTTGGTTCTTTCATATGATATATTCTATATATATCTGACTGTATATCGAATAATGTTTGAGGATATCTTATATGGCTTCTTAATCCCTCTGGCATCTCATCCATAGAAGTAAAAAGCTGGGGAAATATATTCGCATATGTCCTTACAACCGGGTCATTTTCATCTGCTAAATAGTAAGTTGTATCTCCATTATAGGTATCTATAACAACTTTAACTGAATTTCTAATATAGTTTATTCTTGAATCAGCAATAGGTTCTGAATAGGGATAATAACTACTTGTTGTATATCCATCAATAATCCAATACAGCTTACCTTCATTTAATACTATGTAGGGGTCTGAATCGTATTCTATATAGGGCATTATCTTTCTAATCCTATTATGGATATTTCTATGAAGAACTATTCTACTCTCGGAAGTAATGTTGGCCGATAAAAACATCTTAAGGCTTTTTTGTCTATAGGAATATAAAAGTCTATTTAGACCATTTAGCCTAATACCTGCATTACCTTCATAAATAGTCTCTACATTAGTGTTACCCTTTGGATAATTAAATTCTTTTTCCTTGGTATTTACTACAATATAATCGTTAGTCAATTCTCCAAAGTATATTTCTGGACTTTCTACCTCAAAGCCCTCTGTATCTGTAATAGGAGGAATGTTCTTTATAAGGAGCTCTGGAAGCCCTTCAGATGTTATTTTATTTACAGGGGACATTACTATACCATAACCATGGGTATATATTAGGTGTTTATTTATGAAAGTCTGCCTTTCTTCTTTTATCTCTCCTTGGTCCAGTTCCCTGGGAGATAAAAACACCTGCCTATATTTCCCATCTATATAATATCTATCTACATCTACATCATTAAATTTATAGTAGTGTCTTATACCTTGTTTTTGATTATAAACTAGATTCGTTGGTCTATAATCATTTATTCTTATATTTGTTATAGTCTCTTCGTTTTCCTTTAAATCTTCAAAGATTAAATCTCGGTCTGCTGAAAAATTCCTCTCATCTACGTTCTCAAGTCCATAGGCTTTTTGAGTGTACTTAATATTGTATTCTATATATTCCCTCTCTTTAGATATTTCATCTGGGGACACAATATAGTTTTGTACTACTAAGGCTATCAAGTTACCCACTATACTTATTACAATCATTAAAATGGGTCCCGATATGGCTAGCCTTAAATTCTTTCTCTTTATTCCAATAACTAAAAGTATAGCCGAAAGAAATGATACAATCATTATAGCCCTATACTTTAAAAGTGTAACTCTTATGTCGGTATAACTGGCACCATATACTACACCCCTTAAGGAATAAAGCAAATCATAGGATTTAATAAAGTATCCAAGTCCTAATACTATAAAAAATATTACTCCTAGGATAATCAGCTGTCTTACTGCAATCTCAAATATTCGTTTTCCATTATCTAGGTTTATATTTCCAGTATTAAATTCACTCCCAGAGTTTACCTCAACAAGAGTTGGTCTTCTAAGCATCATCATTGTTACATAGAACAATGCCGTTATGATGGCTAGTAATACTAAAAAGCTTATTAGCATATAGTATATTTTATTAAGCAAGGGATATTTAAAGACATAAAAGGATATATCATTATTGAATATAGGTTCAGTTACATTAAAACCCGTTCCATTTATAAACCTTAAAATATCAAACCAAAGATTCCCTGCTAAGGTAGTGCTGGATATAAAGGAAAGAAATATCGAACCTACTAAAGCTATCTGATTTATCCTCTTTTCAGATACACCACTGTGTACTACATTTACCTTCTTATAGTAATCTTTTTTAATGGATATCAAGTAAAAATAAATTAGAATTGTAAGAACAATAAATATTGGAACTCCTACTCTAATCTGGGTCATTAGCCTTGTAAGGAATACTTTTTCAAATCCTAGCTCTCCAAACCATTTGTAATCTGTAATAAAGCCTATTATTGCATCAAAGGAAGTAGCCAGCATAATCAAAAGTAATACTATTATGCCCACAATAAATTTACGTGCATTTGCCAAAAGAATCACCACCTGTTTAGAATTTATCCTTTATTTATGTATACCGGTTTCTACAATTTAGTGCTGGTAAAAGGGTCTATTGTTTTCTTCTAAAAACTTTTTAGGACTTAAAAACAATTATCCCTATTAATTATATACCAAATATAACTTAGAATATTCTTAAGAGTTAATACTTTTTTAACTTCTATGAATGACCAATAGGATAATAGAAAAACTTCTTTATTTAATCCTATACAATAAAAGACCATAGATAAAAATTTAGCTCATATCCTAAAGTTACCTTGGCCCCTTAAACAATAAAGCTGGCTAAATCTATTTCTTCTATATTGATTCTAGTTCCGCCTTTATAAATTCTACTATTTCTTTAATATAATCTTCTGAGAAGTCAAACCTTATCCCAGCAGTTTCATATATATCATTAACTGATTTTGAGTAACCAAGTTTTAAAAAGTCTTCATATTGTTCAATGGCCTTAGCACCATTTTTCTTATAGTTTTTATATATTGCTATGGCCCCAAGCTGAGAAATAGCATATTCAATATAGTAGAAAGGAACTTCAAAGATATGGAGTTGTTTAAGCCATCTTTCTCCTTTTTCTCCATCAAGGCCAGACCAATCTACTCCTTCATTGAACCTATCCATAAGGGTCTTAAAGTACTCAGTTCTCTCTTCTTGTGTATGGTCTGGATTAGTATATACCCACTGTTGAAAAGCATCTACTATCATAGCCCAGGGTAAAAATTGTATCGTTCCTTCAAGCTGTTCCCTCTTAGCCTTTTTAAAATCTTCTTCCTCCTTGTAGTATTCATCGAGATATTCTAATGTAAGGAGTTCCATTGCCATAGATGCAAGTTCTGCAAGCTCACTTGGAGTATTTTTATATTGGCTTACTTTTTTATCGGCCTTTGCAAAGGAATGCATTGCATGACCTGCTTCATGGAGTAGAGTCCTGACATCAGAATTAAGTCCTACAGCATTCATAAAGATAAATGCAGCTCCATGTTCTGCTAGGGGGAAATTATATCCTCCAGGGGCTTTTCCCTTTCTGTTTTGTAAGTCGAGAAATCCACTTTTTTTCATCATCTTCAACTTTTCACCAAATTCTGGTTTAATCTTATCTAAAATTCTAATGGCTTTATCTACAAATTCATCCTCACTATCAAAGGGTTTCAAGGTCTTTCCATCTATATCTACGTCTATATCCCAAGGCCTTAATCTTTTAACATTAAGCTTCTCTTTTCTCTTTTTATTTAATTCCTTAACAAAGGGAATCACTATCTTCTCTACGGATTTGTGGAATTTAAAAATATCTTCAGGTGTATAGTCAAATCTCCCCTTTGCACGATGCATATAATCCCTATAGCTATTGAATCCTGCATTTTGGGCTATTTTTATTCTTATTTCCTTTAAACCATCAAATAATTTATTAAACTCATCTGTTTTTTCTGTTATCTTTTCACAAACTAGTCTCCATGCCCTTTCTCTCTTATTCCTATCGGGGTCTTTTTGATACTTTTTCATTTGTATTAAGGTCTTTTCTTCCCCCTCAAATTCCAGAGTAAGCTTTGACATAATTTTTCCATACTTATTTGATAACTCATTTTCCTTTACCATAAGAGGAATGTTTTCTTCTCTAAAAAGCTCTATATCATTAGATATTATTTTTATAAAATGACTATATTTTTCCTGGGATAATTCAGTCTTATATGGGCTTTCATAAACTTTTTTCTTAAATCTAAAATCATAGGGCTGACTTTTAGAAACTACCTCAGCATAAAATTCGTTAAATGCCTTTGAGTACTGCTCTTTATCTGCATTACATGTCATTTTTATGTATTTCCAAGCATAGGTTTCTTCTATTATATATACCAATTCACTATATTTTTCAATTAAAGTTTCTAAATCTTCTTTAGAATTTATTTCTTGATTCTCAAAGTTCTTTAACTCATTTTCAACATCATACCAATTATCAGCTCTAAAATCCTCACTAAAATACCTTCTCTTTCTCTTTTCAATTATTTGATCTGTTAACATTATTCTAGGACTCCTTTCAGTTGATTTACTTTTTATATATTAATTATTTTCTCTATAGACTATCCTCTATTTAAAAATCTTCTATAATCACTCCCATAAATCTAACTAATCACATCCTATATTTTGCTCTCTAAGATTATCTCCTTAAGTTTGATTATATTTTCTTCGCAAAAGCTATGATTGACCTTTCCTCTTTTTACACACCAACCAACACCTGTAAAGGCGTTAAATAGCTCATAAAATGGCAAAGTTTTTTCAATGTCAGGCAGGGGTCTTATTAAACTATATCCCCTCAAAAACTCTTCTTTGGCATAGGGATATAAATCCCAAAGGTAAAACTTCATTTTAGAAAAGTCTACATCGGCAGAACCTATTCTCGCATTTTCAAAGTCTACTAGACCCGTAACATCAGAATCCTTAACAAGTATATTTCCGGGTCTATAATCCATATGGACTACTGAAGGATAATCGGGTTCAGGTAAAACTTCATAATGTAGGTCAAATAATTCAATACATTTATTCATCAATTCAGGTTCTAGGACATCTTTACAATCCTCTACACAATTTTCAAACCACTTTTTAATAGTACTCCACCATTCATTTTTTTCTGTATATATTAACTTATATGCTTTCCCAAGTTTATTTTTTTCTATATACACATTATGAAGTTTAGCTAAAAGTATTCCCATTTGAAAGGCTATTTTTTCATTTATTTTATCAACAACGGGTCTTCCCTCAATATATGATAGTAATAAAGCCCCAGGTATTTCATCGTCACCCTCCCAGAAGTCTAATATTTGCGCTGTAGGAAGCTTTCCCTGTAGAAGCTCTAACATTTTATATTCCTTAAGAAGTTTATCCTTATTGTAGGGTATCTTTAATATAACCTTTTCATTATTCTCTAAGATTAAGCTACATACCTTTGAACTATAAGACTCTGGAACTGAGTTCACATCGGAAACCTTTAGCTTCATTATTTTTATTACTCTCTTAATAATTTTTTCCATTCTAGTTTCTCTCCTTAGGGTTAAAATCTTTAATATCCTTCTAAAGCAAACTAATTATAAGATTTAGAATGGTCATTTAGATATTATGAATTCATTTTAACCATATATTTCTATGTGGAGTAAGAAAAACCTTCACAAAAAAATTATATAACAAAACCCTATTAAATTTTAGTAAATATTGCATTTTTTTAGTATTAACATTTTTATAGAAAAGAAAACCTAAGGACATATCAGTGGCTGCTTTCGTTTATTAAGTTTGTTAGCCTCTCTTCTATAATATCCTATAGCCTATAAAAAATTTTCTACTGATAATAGCCTTTATTTCTTTTGTAATCCATATCTATTTTTTTAAGTCTTTAAAAATCCATTTTAATATATGAAAAAAATAAGCACCATGAATTTTAATCCTATTCATAATGCTCTTAATATATTTAATATTTAAGAAGGTATTATCAAAATATTTAATATTTGTTGTGTTTTTAAACGGCTCTGTCCACCTTAATAATTTGTTTCCTTTATTTCAAAGTGAGCCTTCTCCACTGAACATAGTGGACATTTATTTGGTGCTTCTTGAGCTTCATGGACATATCCGCAGGCTCTACATTTCCATCTAGCCTTTTCCTCTTTCTTAAACACCTTTCCTTCTTGTAAATTTTTAAGAAGTTTTAAATATCTTTCTTCATGTTCTATCTCAGCCTTAGAAACTAAATTAAAAGCGGCTGCTACCTCTGGAAATCCTTCTTCTTTAGCTACTTTAGCAAAATGAGGATATATCTCACTATGTTCTTCTCTTTCACCCATAGCTGCTTCCTTTAAATTTTCAGCGGTTGTTCCCACAATACCCGCTGGATACATAGCTGTTATCTCTAGGGGTCCTCCTTCTAAGAAGCTGAAGAATTTTTCAGCATGAATTTTTTCATTTTCAGCGGTTTCTAAAAATAACTCTGCTATCTGTTCATATCCTTCTTCCTTTGCCTTATCAGCAAAAAATGTGTATCTGTTCCTTGCTTGAGATTCTCCGGCAAAGGCCTTTAGTAAATTTTGTTCTGTTTCAGTACCTTTTAAATTCTTCATAATTATATGTCTCCCTTTTTATAATATTTTTTAATCTTTAAAGGCAGCTTTCACACTTGCCCTTAAAGTATACATGCCTTTCTTTAATTTCAAATTTCTTTAATATGTCATCTTTTATATGTGAGCTATTTAAATTAAAATCATATACATTACCACATGTTTCACATTTAAAGTGGCCATGAAATGAAGTATCGGCATCATACCTTGCTTCATTTTCTTCTATTGTAATAACTGTAACGATGTCCTTTTCCATAAATAAATTGAGTGTATTGTAAACTGTAGTCTTGGAAAGAGTAGGTATTTCCTTGACTAGCTCCCTATAGATTGTATCTACAGTTGGATGATTTCTATGATTTATTAAGTATTCAAATATTTTTATTCTTTGTAAAGAAGGCTTTATACCATATTTCTTTAAATAATCACCTACATTAGTAATCATCATTTTTGCGGATAGATTCTCCTTCATCTCCCTCCATTATATATCCTAATTACTTAATATCATAATAGCAACGTTTTGGAGAATATATTACTTCTTTCTCCTTTAATTCCTTAATAATTTTACTTGCTTCCTTCTTATCTACTCCTGAAATCTCAACTATCTCTCCAGTTTTTAATGGCTTTCCTGAATCTTTAAAGGTCTTTAAAATTAATTCCTTACTTTCCATATGCCTCTCTCCTTTTACCTTGCTGTAATTATTTTATATTTGTAATGATTACATTTTATATTATATTTTTATTCTTATTTTTTGTCAAGGTGTCTTTAAAGATTAATACCCTTTTATAAATGATAAAAACCATGAATTTTTCCCTTTCATGGTTTTTATTCTAACCTTTCCTATTGATTTATTTTCATATCTCCGTATTTTATATAACCTTTTTTTCTCATATATTCAGAAATTATAAGGGTAAGTACAGCTGGTAATATAAAGTGCAGCAATCCCATACTTATAAATATTCTACTTATTGGAGCCTTATCTGACATGGCTGCTACTGTTCCAAATTGTCCCACTAAACCACTTGTTCCCATACCAGCACCTATACTGTTATTCTCCATTTTAAATACATAGGTAGATAAGGGTCCAAGTATAATACTTGTTAAGGTTGGAGGTATCCAAATAAGGGGATTTTTAATTATGTTTGGAACTTGAAGCATTGAGGTACCTAGTCCCTGGGCTACCAATCCTCCTATTCCATTTTCTCTATAACTGGCTATAGCAAAACCTATCATTTGTGCTGAACAGCCCACAACAGAAGCTCCTGCAGCAAGTCCATTTAATCCTAGTGATATGGCTAGGGCTGCACTACTTATAGGTAGGGTCAATATCATGCCCATTAAAGCAGCTATAATAATCCCCATGGGAATAGGCTGAAGTTTAGTGGCCCTATTGATTACTTCTCCTAATTCCCTCATAATTCCAGCAATAACTGGGCTTATAAATACTCCAACTAATCCCCCTACTATGATAGTTGCCGCTGGAACTAGCACTATGTCTACCTTTGTCCTTCCCGATATTAGCTTAGAAAACTCTCCAGCAATTAATGCTGCTATAAAAGACCCGGCAGGTTCTCCTATAGAAACTATAAAAGCTCCTCCTTCACCCTGGGCTATTGTTCCAGCTCCTATGGTTCCCGCAACCAAGGATGCAAATATTCCTAGGGGTGGTGCTCCTAAGCTATGGGCTACAGCAGCACCTATAGCTGGTCCCATCATAAATTGTGCAACCCTTCCAAGGTCTATAAGCTTTTCTAATCCAGTAAAGTCACCAATTTGTTTAAGTATAAGTCCTATAATCAAAGAAGCAAATAACCCTAGTGCCATACCATTTAAAGCCTTAGTTATGTACTCTCTAAAGCCCTTTTTCATTTTACCACCTCTTCTAGTATTTACTTTAACTTTAAGTTAAACCCTTACGCCCCTTTAAGAAATGGGCTTTATATCTCCAAGTTAGAAGGAAAAATCTAATATATATTTAAACTAATATCCATAGACCTAGGGGAATGGGTTAAAGCACCTATAGAAATTATATCAATACCTGTTTTAGCCACATCTATTAAATTATCTATTGTTATACCTCCCGATGCTTCAAGTATAACCCTTTTATTTGATACTTTAACTGCCCTAGCCATCTCACTGGGTTTCATGTTATCCAACATTACAATGTGAGCACCGGCCTCTATAGCTTCTTCAAGCCCTTTAACACTTTCAACCTCAACTTCAATTTTAACTGTATGTGGAACCTTTTCCTTTATATTAGAAATTGCTTCCTTAATACCTCCAACTGCTCTTATATGATTATCCTTTATCATAACTGCTTCGGAAAGATTATACCTATGGTTATGGCATCCCCCCATTCTTACAGCATATTTTTCTAACATTCTAAGTCCCGGTGTAGTTTTCCTTGTATCTACTATTCTTACAGGATAATCCTTTACTATCTCCCTATAGTTACTAGATATAGTAGCTATTCCCGACATTCTCTGAAGGAAGTTTAATGCTAATCGTTCTCCCTTAAGTATGGTTTTAGTCCTTCCCCTTATCTCTGCAATCTTACTTCCTTTTTTTACTTTATCTCCGTCTTTAAATTTAAATGTTACATGAATCTCATCATCTATAATTTCAAAAACTCTTTTTGCAACTGCTAATCCTGCTATTACTCCATCCTCCTTAGCAAACATATAGGCCTCTGATAAACTTTCATCATCTATTAGATTGTCCGTTGTAATATCAATATTATTAATATCTTCTTTAATCCCATTAATTATTATTTCATCGACTAAAATCCAATTAATCAAAACAGTCCACCTCCAAACTATCAACCATAATATGGCTTCCCAGGCTTTCTTGCCTTTTAAGGGCCGAATCAACTATTAGGTATGCAACAGTAAGCATATTTATACATTCATAGTATCCTCTGCTCTCTTTTCTACTTTTATGGGCATCTTCTCCAATTTTCTTTAGTATTCTAAGGGCCCTATTGAGTCCATTTTCACTTCTAAATATAAAAACATACTTACCCATTACTTTATTTATTCTAGCTTTGATTTCCTTAAAATCATCCTTTATTTCTCTAATATTTTCTCCAGGTTTAAATTTAAGGTCGCTAATATTTTGTAAAATCACATTTTTATTAATATCCTTAGCTACTCTCTTCCCAAAGACTATTGCTTCAAGAAGTGAATTGCTTGCCAATCTATTGGCCCCATGTACACCTAGGGAAGCAGTTTCCCCACAGGCATATAGGCCATGAATATTTGTTCTACCATTATAATCTGTTTTAATTCCTCCCATTATATAATGCTGCACAGGACAAACTGGAATGTATTCCCTTGTCATGTCTACACCCCTGCTTAAACATTCATTATATATATATGGAAATCTATTTTTTATAAATCCTTCATTTCTATGGGTTATATCCAGATATACCTTTGGCTTATTTTCCATTTCCATTTCAGTCAAGATGGCCTTTGCTACAATATCCCTTGGAGCTAAATCACTAAGGCTATGGTACTTTTTCATAAAGGCATCGCCCTTACTATTTTTAAGTACAGCTCCTTCCCCCCTTACAGCCTCGGATATTAAGAATCGCTTTCTATCTTCCTTACTGTAAAAAGCCGTAGGATGGAACTGAATAAATTCCATATCCCTCAGCTTAACTCCAGCTCTATAGGCCATGGCAATTCCATCTCCCGTTGCAACAGCTGAATTTGTTGTGTTTGTATACACTTGCCCTATTCCTCCCGTAGCAAGGACCACAGCCTTAGCTATTAATGCATACCTTACTCCTCCATATTCCATTAGGATTCCAATTGATTTATCTCCATCGGTTAATATATCTACGGCAAAGCTATCTTCAATAATTTCGATATTATCTCTTTTAATTACTTCTTCAATTAGGGCCCTCATTATTTCTTTACCGGTCTGATCCTTAGAATGTAGAACTCTTCTTCTAGAATGGCCTCCTTCCTTAGTGACCATTAAGTTTCCCTTAATATCCCTATCAAATTTAGTACCTATTTGAATTAGATTTTCTATATTTTCAGAGGCTTCTTCTACAAGCATTTTTACTGCATCCCTATCGTTATAATAGCTTCCTGCCTTAAGGGTATCTTCTATATGAAGTTTTAAATCATCTTCTTTACCCATACAGGCAGCTATACCACCCTGTGCGAGGTTACTATTATTCTCGCCTATTTTATCCTTTGTCAATAGAAAAATCCTATATTTATCATTCAAATTTAAAGCAGTATAAAGGCCCCCTATCCCAGTACCAACTATTACTACATCACAGTTTCTTTTCTCTATTTCATCTAGGTTAAAATTTATTAAGTGCCTTCTTATCATAACCATTAAACTCCTTTAAGAAAGATCTAACATCCTTTTAAGGGCTCTATGTGCCTTAACCATTACTTCTTTATTGACATTTATCTCCTTTTCCTCATCTCTTAAAGCCCTATAAACATCTTCTAAGCTGGTTTTTTTCATGTTATAGCAAACTAGTGAAGGAGATAGCAGATAGAATTTCTTATGGGGATTTTGCTTTCTCAGTGTATGAAGTATTCCCATCTCCGTACCTATTATAAATTCCTTATCATTTGATTTTTTTACATATCCGATTATTTCAGAAGTGCTTCCCACAAAGTCTGCCTTATCCACTACGGAGGGATTACACTCAGGATGAACTAGGATCTTTGTTTCTCCCCTATGTTTTCTAACCATATCAATTTCATTATGCCTAACCCTATGATGTGTAATACAAAAACCATCCCAAGGTATTATCTCTTTTTCTGGAATCCTTTTAGATACATAATTTCCCAAATTTTGATCTGGAACAAATAGTATTTTCTTACTTTCCAATGATTTTATTATCTTCAAAGCATTTGAAGAAGTTACGCATACATCACTTTCTGCTTTAACCTCAGCAGAAGAATTTACATAACAGACTACAGATGCATAATTATGCTCTTCTTTAAAGCTTCTAAGCTGCTCGGCATCTATCATATCTGCCATTGGACATCCTGCATCTGCCACAGGAAGGATTACCTTTTTATTTGGAGAAAGTATTTTCGCACTTTCAGCCATGAAATGAACTCCACAAAAAACTATAATATTTGCATCTGTTTCCGATGCTTTTCTACTAAGTCCTAGGGAGTCTCCAACATAATCAGCTATATCTTGTATCTCTGGTATCTGATAGTTGTGGGCCAATATAAGGGCCCTTTTTTCTATCTTGAGTCTATTTATTTCATTGATAATCATTAATTCATCCATTACTTTATTCTCCTCTCAATAGCTTTATATATAATGATTTATTTGTATTTACATATGTCTTGTCACTATTATACATAAAAAAATTAAGCCTATCAATCCTCAACTAAAAAACCGGCTTCATTTAGCTTTTTTAATATTATCTCATAAACTTCGTCATTTGGAACTTCTATAGTATGAATATGCTCTCCATCAGTTAGGGAAGCCAGGGGCTCTGCCTTCGCATCCTTTACCTTTTTAGTAAATTTATCCATGTCATACCTACTATTTACCATAAGAGGACATCTTATTTCTCCATACACAGGATGTATAACTATTACATCTAATACCTTGGCACCCATATCAATCATGATTCTAAGTTCTTCTTCTATGGATTCATATCCCTCATGTTTACAAAGGACAGTTTTGATGTTTCTTTCGTCTTTATCTACTTTTGATATATAATAACCATTAGATGTGGCCATAATATTAATTCCTTTAGCTCTTAAAACTGCTATATCTTGAACTATAACCTGCCTACTCACATTAAATTTTTTAGCTAGATGTGTCCCGGTAATAGGCTCATCGTTACTATTTAAAATATCTAATATATTTTTCCTTCTTTCATCCGTCATTTTTAACCTCCTTCCCATGATTTATATAAAAATAAAAAAACTAAATTCTTTACATTTTAATCAGATTTTCTTCTGAAAATAGCCTAGAATAAAAATAATATTTAAGAAAAATAGCTATACTCCTACATTTCCCCAAATATTATTTCCCATCTAAACACTCTATTTATAATTAAGAGAATATCCTATATAATTTTAGTTTAATACAATTACATAATAACAGGTGGTATTGTGTTAGAAAATCTCAAGGTTATATATAATAGTAGGCTTTTTAAAAATAACTAACTTTAAAGAGTAGTAAAGGTCAAAGAAGCAATGCATAAATATTCACTCTTTCTTGAGAAATTTATTATAATTCATCTCTCTAAAGAAAAGGAACATCCCTTTGACCTAAGCTTTTATTGTTAAATATTAACTTTAATAATTATGCATCTTATTTACATAATAGAGCCTGTTTTTTTCGCATTATCCCTTGAATTATTTAGATGATGGAGTATGGCCTTTGTAGCCCTATCTATATCTTTATCAATGAAGGCCTCCAGCACTTCTCTATGCTCTTTTAAGGCACTTTCCATCCTTCCAGGGGCTCTTAAAGACTTATATCTAGTAGTTTTCATAAAAAATTGAAAATCAGTTAAAACGTGCTCAAGATATCTACTCTTTGTGGCATTATAAATTACTTCATGGAATTTTGTATTAAGTTCAGAAATTTTATCTAAATCCTTTTTAAACGTATAAAACTCCATTAGTTCAAATATTTCTCTCATCTTTCCTAAATCGCTATCGTCCATTCTTTCTATAGCCCATTTTACTGCTATACCTTCAATGGCTATCCTAATAGTGAATATATCGTCAATGTCCTGCTTAGATATACCCTTAACCATAACTCCCCTATTAGGTATATTATCAACAAGACCATCTAACTCCAACTGCTTTAGAGCTTCCCTCACTGGTGTTCTGCTAACTCCAAATTCTTCAGCAAGCTTTGCCTCCACAATCTTTTCTCCACTACCATACTTTCCAATCAAGATATCCTCTCTTATTTTTTCAAAAATCATTGAAGTTAATGATCTGTTTCCTTTTTTTTCATTAAATATGTTGTCCATATTACCCTCCACTATATTTAAGCTCCTAGTAACTTTTTATACATTAGCCTATCATATCATCGTAATTTTACATTATAAATATATATTTGTCAATGTTAGAATATTTTAAAAACTTCAAATTTTAATTATTTATCACGTATATTATGTATATTTATAAAAAATTTATCATATTTTTCTTGAAAAGTTCTGAATATCTGCTATAATATATTCATAATCATACATTAGGAGGTATATTTATGAATAAAGATAAAGTTGTATTGGCATATTCCGGTGGACTTGATACATCTGTAATTTTAAAATGGTTAGAAATAGAGCATAACCTTGAGGTAATTGCTGTTTGTGTAGATGTAGGGCAAGAGGAAGACTTTCTAGTAGTTAAAAATAAGGCTCTATCAACAGGAGCATCTAAGGTATACGTTGTAGATGTCAAAGAAGAGTTTGTTACTGATTATATCTTCCCAACTTTAAAGGCAAGTGCTATTTATGAAGATGATTATCTATTAGGAACTTCCTTTGCAAGACCACTTATAGCGAAGAAATTGGTTGAAATCGCTGAAAAAGAAGGGGCCGTTGCAATAGCCCATGGAGCAACGGGCAAAGGTAATGACCAGGTACGATTTGAATTAACTATTAAGGCTTTAAACCCATATTTAAAAATAATTGCACCTTGGAGAGAATGGAGCTTAAAATCAAGGGAAGATTGTATAGATTATGCAGTAAAGCATAATATCCCTGTTCCAGTTACAAAGGAAAAAATTTATAGTCGTGACCAAAACCTTTGGCATCTAAGCCATGAAGGCGGAAACCTAGAAAATCCATGGAATGAACACGATAATGATATTTACCTTATGACTGTAAAACCTGAAGAAGCTCCCGATACCCCCGCATATACTGAAATTGAGTTTGAAAAAGGTATACCCGTATCTATAGATGGAATTAAATATTCCCCTGTTGATATGATATCCAAGCTAAATGAAATTGGTGGTGCCAATGGTATAGGAATTATCGATATTGTCGAAAATAGACTTGTAGGTATGAAGTCCCGTGGCGTTTATGAAACTCCAGGTGGAACAATTCTATATGAGGCCCATAAAGCCCTTGAGAAGCTCGTACTAGATCGAGCTACCCTTAACTTTAAGAAAATAGTTTCAGAAAAATATGCTGAGCTTGTATATAATGGCCTTTGGTTTACTGCCCTTAAGGAAGCCCTTGATAAATTTGTAGACAGTACTCAAGAATTAGTTACTGGTACAATTAAATTGAAACTTTATAAGGGAACTTGTAATGCAGTATGTACAAAATCTCCCTATTCTTTATATAATGAAGATTTCGTAACCTTTGGAGAAGACGAAGTCTACAATCAAAAAGATGCGGAAGGTTTTATAAATCTATTTGCTTTACCTTTGACTATAGGTGCACTTATGAAAAATGATAAAGAGAAAAAGGAGAAACAAGTTATATGAAATTGTGGGGTGGAAGATTCTCAAAATCTACAGAAAAGCTAGTTGATGAATTTAATGCTTCAATATATTTTGATAAAAAACTCTATAGCCATGATATTCGTGGAAGTATAGCCCATACCAAAATGCTTGGCAAATGTAATATAATATCTGAGGATGAGAGCTTAACAATTATCAAAGGTCTTAAAGGAATATTAGAGGATATCGAAAAGGGTTCTATAGAGTTTAAAGTAGAATACGAAGATATTCATATGAACATAGAAAAAATACTTACTGATAGAATAGGTGATGTGGGGAAAAAACTCCATACTGCAAGAAGTAGAAATGATCAGGTAGCTGTGGATATGAGACTCTATCTTAAGGAAGAAATACTAAATATCTGTGGATTATTAAAAAATTTGTTGGTAAATCTACTTGAGATAAGTAAAAGTAATGTAGATACTATTATGCCTGGTTATACACATCTTCAAAGAGCTCAACCCATAACCCTAGCTTATCATTTAATGGCATATTTTCAAATGTTTAAAAGGGACTATTTAAGACTGACAGATTGTTTAGATAGGATGGATTTTTTACCCCTAGGTGCAGGAGCTTTAGCCGGAACTACCTATGATACCGATAGGGCTTTTATTGCTGAAGAGCTTGGATTTAAAGGTATATGTGAAAATTCCTTAGATGCAATTAGTGATAGAGACTTTATAATTGAATTTTTAAGCTGTTCTTCAACTATTATGATGCATTTAAGTAGATTTTGTGAAGAGTTAATTATTTGGAATTCAAGGGAATTTGACTTTATTGAAATGGATGATAGCTTTAGCACAGGAAGCTCCATAATGCCTCAAAAGAAAAATCCCGATGTGGCAGAGCTTATAAGAGGAAAAACTGGAAGAATATATGGGAATTTGTTTAACATACTAACAATAATGAAATCCCTTCCCCTTGCATATAACAAGGATATGCAGGAGGATAAACCCCTCCTCTTCGATACTGTGGAGAATATTAAGCCCTGTCTTGATATATTTAGTAAAATGATAGCTACTATGAAAATTAAAAAAATTAATATGAAGGATGCAACTAAAACAGGTTTTATGAATGCAACTGATGTGGCAGATTATTTAGTTAAAAATGGTCTTCCCTTTAGAAGTGCCCATGAAGTCGTAGGAAAAATGGTATTATATTGTTTAAAAAATAATAAAAATATAGAAGATTTGACCTTAGAAGAGTTTAAAAGCTTTTCCTCCTTTTTTAAGGATGACATAAATAGAAAGGTAGAAATTGAAAGCTGTATAGAATCTAAAGTTTCACAGGGTTCAACCTCTACTAATAGTGTACTTCTTATGATTGAAAAAAGTAAAAATTTTATACAATCCCTACAATGAAAATAAAAAATAAATCCACAGATTGTTATGGATTTATTTTTTTATTGTATTAAATTATGTTAATTCTACAGCTAAGAACTTTGATACTTTTTTCCTTAATAAATAAACCTATTTTTATTTAAATGTTTCATATGAAACAAGGAAAATTTTGGATTAAACTATTACTCAGATATTTTTTTATACTCTATATAAGAATATACTATTGGATAAATAGCTGCAATAAAAATAGCTACTATTAATGAGACAAGGCTTATAATTCCGTTAAAAAATGATGAAACTATTATTATAATCCCTCCAATTAAAAATGAAAAGCCTCCAACCCTATGGGTCTTTTTCCATACACTTTCATTTGCAAGGGTCCAGGGAGTTTTTATTCCAAAGAAATAATTTTGTCTTACTTGAGCCATGAAATTTCCAATGACTATGAACATTATCCCAATTGCTATTCTTACAAAGTGACCTATATTTAGATTCAATCCTAAGGAGTAGGAAATAATTGTCCAATGAAGCACGACAAGAAATAGTACAATTATAAGTTTTGTCATATCATAGGCCTTCTTATGTTTTTCATATGAATCCCTTTTAGGATCTATTTTAGGCAGAAATAGCATTAATATATATATTGCTAAGGGTAATAAAGCCGTAAAAAATACTGAAATTTTATTATCATACCTAGTTACTTCACCCCTAAAATTAAAGTGTCCAGGAATTTCTTCTGGCAAGCTGCTATATACAAACATCGTCCCTAATATAGATAGAATCATTAAAAATATCAATATTTTATTCACATTCATCTTCCTTTCCCCTTTCTAGAAATTCAAAGAACCAATTCATTATTTCTTGAAAAGCCGTAGAGTTTAATGAATAATATATATTTTGCCCCTGTTTCTCCCAAATTACTAATTCTGCATTTTTTAGTATATTTAAATGGTGACTTATTGATGGTTTGCTTATATTAAAATAATCTGATATTTCTCCAGCAGTTAAGTCCTTCTCTCTAAGTAAATTTAAAATTTTTCTTCTTGTTGGGTCTGATAATGCTTTAAAGCTCTTATTCAAATTATCACATCCCCCTTATATCATTTAATAGTATACTTTTTAATTAGATATTTAGATAATTATCTAAATATCTAATTATATTTTACATCATAAAATATAATTTGTCAATTATGTTTTATAGTTGAACATAGATGTGTAATTATAAATCTAAGCTTAATTGGACAAAGATTTAATTTAAAATAAACAAAAAACCTAAAAAGAAAATATTTTTCTTTTCAGGTTTTTATTAATTAACCGGCAACGACCTACTCTCCCAAGCAGTTACCCGCCAAGTACCATCGGCGCTGAAGGGCTTAACTTCTGTGTTCGATATGGATACAGGTGTATCCCCTTCGCTATTGCCACCGGATATTTTTTTACTGTTTCTCTATATTAACTCATTC
>JAKSBP010000352.1 GCA_022361035.1 Clostridia bacterium | reverse complement strand
TCATCTTCAATACCATTTTCATATAGTAGGAGCTTGGCGTGATCGTTATAATAGATTCCCTCTTGATAATCCTTCATTAAAATTTTGTTGTTACCAAGCTTTACATATACCTCAGCTACTTTAAGGTTATTCCTCTCCTTAATGTAGTTTTCTATGGCTTTAATATAGTATATATTGCCCTTTATAAATTCCTTTTTTTCATATAAGTAGTCTCCAAGTACTTCGTCTAGCTCTGCCTTTTTATTCCTTATCTCCCAGAATTCCAATATCTCCTTGGCTCTTTCAAGACCCATATTGAACCTTTTATCCCTATGGATATTATCCTTTAAATCTAATAAATATCTTTCAAGTAGGTGTTTAGCTTGCTCTTTTTCATCCCACATTAAATACTCGGCAGTAATCTCTATGGGCATATTCTTTTCGCTGGCATGCTTTAGAATGTTTTCAGTAATTATCTCTGCTGTCTCCCTTACAAGCTTCACCTTGCCGTTTTCAATATAACTTATCAGATTCCTTGTAACCCTTCCTCCTGTTATCTGACTTTGTTTTAATCCTAAATACCCTCTGATTCTTCTTATTTTTTCTCCTGGTAAAAGAATGGTCTCTTCTAAAAAGTACACTTTAGCGCCTCCTATAATTGTAATATTTATATGGCTCTTTAATCCATCCCTTGTATTTATATTTATTAATTAATGGTAATAAAATATAAAATATTTTTCCCTTTTTAAAATCACCTTTCTATATTTATCTAGACTTTAATACTGTACAGTGGAGCTTATATTTTATTGAGTATATTTTATAATATAGGGCAAACCCTTGCAAATAGACGTTTTACAATTATTAACAGATTTACACCAAGTTTTTTTTTGAGTTTATCTTTTTTTTACTCTTCTAGGAAAGCAATTCCAGCTAATGTCGAAATTTGTCGCTAAAAAAAGTCAAAAAAAAAATGAGTTAAAATAACTCTTTTTATTTATATTCTATACTCTTGTATATAGCTTACATAGATAGAATTTAGAAACTATATTTTCATCATTTCATTTTACTTTTATTCCTTTAGGGGCCACTGTATTTTACAGCCTCCATTTATTTTATTTATAACCTTTAAAATTACTTCTTCAATATTCTTTAGCATATCTTTATCATTGCTCCTTTTTCCACATTCTATTATAGTATTGATACCTTCTATAATAAATTTTCTGTAAATAAACTTATCTTCAGCCTTATTTATTAATTCAATTAATTTATCTACTGCCTCCTTAAATTCACCTTTACCCATTAAAATTTGTGCATATGTTTCATAATAGATAAATCTAGTTGCAAAATCTTCCTCATCAATATGATTAAGGGCAAGTTTTATGTAGTATAGGGCCTTATCATACTCACCTAAACTCTTATATAGCTCTGCTAAATTATTTAATATTGTACTTTTATTTGAATCATCCTCAAAAACACATAGAGCCTTATTCAAGTATTCAATAGCCTTCTTATATTTTTTTTGTTTTTTAAAACTTATTCCTATATTCATTACAGAACGTCCTATTTCAACGCTCGTATTTCCATATTCTAGGGCCTTTTCAAAGAGCTTTTGAGCTGAATAATGATGTCCCGTATTGTTTTTTAATATTCCACATCGATAATAATGTAAAAATAGCGTTTTATCATCCATTTTTGTAACCTTAGTAAGCAGTTCTTCTACTTCGTCAAATAATTCCTTTGATTTTGTATACTTACACTGATAGAAGTACATAAGTCCCAATTCCGATTTCCATTTTATTAGATACTCACGTATATTTATTCTATTTATAGTGGACTCCATAAAACCTATTGCCTTGTCCACATCATTTCTATAGAAATATGCCATGGCAATATTCCTCTGCATCTTTAAGCTTTGAAGGTTCAGCTCATTTTCAATACACAGCTTCTTTACTGCCTTAAGCACCTCCATATCTTCTTCATCTTTATACTCTCTAATATTATCATATATATTTTCCACCATTTCCTTAAGCTGTTCCTCTTCAGGTATTATTATTTCACTAATACCCTTATCAAAAATATTGGTCAGTTTTACCCTAAATCCATCGGACCCAACCCTCTTTTCCTTTAAGTATTGTCTTATGGTTCGTGGGTGCATTCCGATTTCCCTTGCAAAGTTTTTGATGCTGCCGAACCTATCTATTAACATTTCTTCAACCTGCTCCCCGGGAGCCTTTAATTTTATATCATCAATCATCAATTTACCCATTTATATCACCCTATTTTTGATAATTTTTTAACGAAATGTAAATCTCAACATTTTATATTGAGTATTACTATAAATATCTTCTATGTAAAAAAGAACAAATCAGCTAAAATTATTCTTTATCTCCTATATTCTATACCCTTTTGTATCTAACTTATATAGATAGAATTTATATACTACACCCTATTCTTTTATTCCCTTGGGGGCCATTGTATTATACCATCTTCATTTATTTTATCTATAACCTTTAAAATTACCTCCTCAATCTCCTTTAGTATATCTTTATCATTGCTCCTTTTTCCACATTCTATTATTGTATCAATACCCTGTATAATAAATTTTCTGTAAACAAATTCACCTTGTGCCTTGGCAATTAATTCAAGTAGCTTATATATAGCCTCCTTAAATTCACCTTTACACATCAAAATTTGTGCATAGGTTTGATAATAGACAAAAAACTTTTCAAAATCTTCTTCATCAACATAATTAAGAGCCAGCTTAATATAGTATAACGCCCTGTCATACTCACCTAACAAGTTATATGTATCTGCCAAATTGTTAAGAATTATACTGCTTTTACTTAAATTATTCTTAAAACAAATTAGGGCTTTATTGTGATACTCTATATCTTTTTTATATTTTTTTTGACTTTTAAAACTTAGCCCCATATTCATCATAGCATTTCCTCTTTCAACACTTGTTTTCGCATAGTCAAGAGACTTTTCAAACAGCTTCTGAGCTGAATAATGGCTGCCCATATTACTTTTTAATATTCCATATCGATAATAATGTAAAAATAAAGTCCTATCATCAATTTTTGTAACCTTAGTAAGTAGCTCCTCCACTTCGTCAAATAATTCCTTTGACTTTTTATACTTACACTGATAAAAGTACATAAGTCCTAGTTCCGATTTCCATTTTATTAGATACTCACGTATATTTATTCTATTTATAGTGGACTCCATAAAGCCTATTCCCCTGTCCGCCTCATTTCTATAGAAATATGCCATGGCAATATTCCTTTGCATCTTTAAGCTTTGAAGATTCAGCT
>JAKSBP010000351.1 GCA_022361035.1 Clostridia bacterium | reverse complement strand
CATACCAATATTGCTAGTTTAAACATCATTCCCCTGGGAGTGCTGTAGAAAATATCGGCCCTCTCCCCTAGGCCCATCCTGTTGAAGTTTTCAATAAATTGAATGGCAAATGGAAATATTATACTTAAGAATATATATATCTTTGCTACAAAATCTAAATCTTTTTGATCTTCTAGCTCCGTTAATATGTCTTCCTTAGTATCTTCAAACTGCTTCTTGAGTTCACGGCTCACTCCCTTATAATGGGCCTGATATATAAGATTAAGCAATATGGTAAAATATCTGTTATTATACATACTCTCAAGAAATTCAAAGGTTTCTTCGGCCCTCTTCCTTGTGTTCTTTCTTAGGCAGTCATGTATTCTAGTCATTTCTCTAGCTATAGACTTATCAAAATCATCCCTAGATAAATTTATGGCTTCTAAAATATTTTCAGTGTAAATCAACCTGCTATTTATAACCTTATAGGTCTTAGGAAGCTTTTTCGAAAATGACATCCTTGCTGCCATGTTCATCCCATATATGACTAGGCTAATAAAGATAATTAGTATGCAGATATAAAATAAGGACATGTACCATACAAAAGTATCATTTGGAATTATAACTAACCCCGATACTATTGCAAAAATTATTATAACCAAAAGTAATACAATGGTATATTCCCTATTCTTCTCTACTGAATCCTTATTAAAGATAGCTATTTTATACGCAGCTCTATTGAGAATACTATTGATAAAACTACTTTTTGATAGATACCTTACTAGTATTTTTGATAGGGTTGTTTGATTTCTAGTTATCCTCAATTTTTGTTTGAATAAACTTTTTTGTATTTTTTCAATTATCAAGCTTAAGCTAATAATTAGGGTTATGGTTAATAATGTGAATATTATGAGATTTGAAATAGAAAAATGTTCCTTGAGATATGAGCCTAGGATTTTAATCCCAACTATGATATTTTCAAAAAATTTCACAGCTACATCTCCCTCTTCTTTTTTAGAAAACTTTCCTTCCACTTTTCAATTTTTTCCTGTGAGACAAAATTGGACTCTACCATTTTTTTAAAATAATCCTCTGAAGGAAGATTCATAGGTATCCAATCATCCTTTTCCCTATGGTATGCAAAAATATTATTATATCTGTAATTTTTTCTATATAAGTATTTACTGAGGGCTAATTGGGCCATATTTAAAAGGGTTGAAATTTTTTCTTTCCTATCTCCCCTTAAGGAGGGTTCTATAAAGTGATTCTGGTCTACATATTGAATCTCTACTATCCTATCTATGACAATCCTTTTATGGTTTACGGGATGCCTTCTTAGGTGAAATATAAGGTCTATACACCTTGATATGTCGGCTTCAGCCACTTCACTACTATCGTACATATCGGACCTAATCATTAGATTCCTACAGTTTGTCACCACCTCGTAGGGTGAGTATGAATGAAGGGTAGCCCCCACACCACTATTAAGTCTTAGACCAGCATTTATAAGCTCGGCAATATGCTGGGGTGCAGTTATTTCTCCAACGTTCAAGATATCCCTCTTCATTTTCAGCATCTTTTCAAAGCTTTCTTCAATGCCAACAATGGGATTTACAACGAGCATCCTTATATCTTTATGGGGGTATTTTACATCTGCCTGGGTTTCATCCTGAGAGTCAATAATCCCTATGCTCCATCTATTAGGTACCTTCCCCAGCATTGCAACCAGCAGGGTTGATTTGCCTACTCCCATATCAGCCCCTGTTATTAGATACTTTCCCTTTCCCTCTTGGTTGATTTCTATGAGGTCATAAATCAAGTCGTCAATAGTTTCAAGCTCAGTCTTCATTGCCCCCAAGGAAATATCAGGGAGATTAAATATCCTTTCATTGTAGTAAAGATGCCTTTCTGTTGGAGTACTTATGTATCCCCCCACTGTTATTCTATTTGAATTGTCCTTATTGGAAACAACTATAGGGTTTTTAGGTGAATAGTGGGGCTTAGTATTGACAGTGGTTTT
>JAKSBP010000421.1 GCA_022361035.1 Clostridia bacterium | reverse complement strand
CAGGTGTTCTAATGAGAATAGCAGCTATAGACCCTCCATACATAGCACCCATGTACAGTGATGCAAGCATACTAAGCCCATGGGCTGGCTCCATATTAAAAGTTAATGGTAAAAGTATAGCAATAGCCATAGTAGCTGATAATCCAGGCATTGAACCAACAAATAACCCCATTAGAGTACCTAACAAAATTAAAAACAGACTTATTGGCTCTAATACATTTGAAAATCCTTCCATTATATGTTGTAATATCATTCTATTGCCTCCTTACAGCATAAACCCTAGAGGTATTGGCAGTTTTAAGAATTTTACAAATAGTAGATATATAAAAATTGTAAATCCCAAGGAAATAATTATATTATTTCTAATAGTAGTAGATTTAAGATAAATGTAGGTTCCCAAAATATATATAGGTGTTACAACAAAATATCCTAATGGTTTGATTGAAAAAATATACAATGCTATCATTATAGTAAACACAAATGTTCGACTATAATTTGGTTTTCTTACACCCTTAGGTTCAGGATTCTTTTTGCCTTTAAAATAACCTTCAATTATCATGAGTAACGCTAATATTATTATGACCCCAATCATAAGCTTAGGAAGTCTAGCTGCTGTATCAGATAATGCCAAAGATTTGAAATAAAATAATACTGCAAAACCAATAGTCAATACTGCTCCAATTAAATATTTCGTAAAATTTTTCAATCAATTTCACCCCTTATTTATTGAGGAGAGGTTTAAAACCTCTCATTAAAACATTTATTTTTATTATTTTTGATATTGGTCTTTTACTTGGTTCCAAATTTCAGTAAAATCCTTTTCTTGTTTTTCTAAGAATGCTTTATAGTCATCACCATATATCATGTCAATATTTAAAGCTCTGTCTGCTGCTGCTTTTTTAAACTCTGACTTATCTGCCATTTCTTTCATTGCATTAATAAGCGTTTCTTTTACATCTTCTGGGATTCCAGCAGGTGCACTGATACCTCTTGATGACCCTGATACAACATTCCAACCTAACTCTTTAACAGTTGGAACGTCTGGCAGCATAGGGCTTCTTTCTTCTGCCATTATAGCTAATGGTTTAAGATTTTCAGCTTTGATCTGTGGATATGTAATTCCTAAATTATTAAAACTAGCACCAATTTTACCAGCCATAGCTGCTTGCCATGATGGTCCATCGCCTTGGAAAGGAATCATATTAAATTTAAGCCCAGATGCTTTTTCAAAAATAAGAATCGTAAAGAAATCATCACCACCTACTCCAGAGTTTCCTACAGTTATTTTTCCAGGATTTGCTTTTGCATCTGCGAAAAACTCTTCAGCTGTACTATACTTGCTATCTTTTCCAACTACAATAACACCTGGATCTGTGACAACGTTTGCAAGCGGTTCTAATTCATTTATATTATATTTAATTTCCTCATTCATTATATAGTTTGTCATAAGCATAGGTGTATTTGTTACACTAATTGTATAACCATCATTCTTAGTTTTTTTACAAAGCTCAGTCCAAGCTATAGCACCAGTTGCTCCTGGTTTATACTGATTTACGAAGGATTGTCCTAATATCTCCTGTAAGAAAGGCTGTGCTAACTGAGCTAATGCGTCACTACCTCCACCTGGTTTAAATCCCATTAACATATTAATTGGCTTATTAGGATAGTCTGATCCTTTCTTTTTAGGCTTTTCTTTCTCGGCCTCAGTTTTAGTTGGTTCTTCACTCTTTGTTTCCTGCTCAGACTGAGAACATCCAACCAAAATGGTAGTTATAAGTGCTACAATACATAATAAAATCGATAAATTCTTCTTTGTAAACATACAATTTCCTCCTTTTAAATGTTTGTGTGATAATGAAAAATAAAATTCATTATACATTTCTTAAAATCTAGGCAGGAGTTCTACATATACTTATGTAAATACGCCCCCTACCTCAATTTATATAAAGCAATTATTATGCCAGTCCATACACCCATTGATAATGTGCTAATAACATGT
>JAKSBP010000295.1 GCA_022361035.1 Clostridia bacterium | reverse complement strand
CAAATATACCAGGAAGGTTCATAGTTCCTGGCTCATACTTGTCGGGCATATACTCTGGTTGCTTCTCAGATTTAGAATCACTTCCAGTACCTCCACAAATAAGGGTTTCCATAGATTTAGCTAACTTATCGCTTATTATAAATCCCCCTGTGCCCTGTGGTCCTAAAAGCCCCTTATGCCCTGTAAATGCTATGGCATCTGCATTGATTTTCTTATAATCAATATCTGAAACCCCTGCTGTTTGGGCACTATCTATTATAAAAGTAAGATTATTTTCTTTACACAGTTTTCCAACCTCATATAGTGGAAGTATAGTACCACATACATTAGAAGCGTGGAGCATAATAATTGCTTTTGTATTGGGTCTTATATGGTTTTTAATAGATGCCACATCTAGCCTCCCAAAACCATCGCATTGTACCCTGGAGAAATCCACTCCATAGCTACATAATTGGAATAAGGGTCTCATAACTGCATTATGTTCCATAGATGAGACTATACAGTGATTACCTGGTTCTAAGATACCCTTTATAAGATAGTTTAAGCTTTGAGTTATATTCATTGTAAATACTACATTATCAGGATTATTGAAGTTAAATAATTGGCATAGCATCTCCCTAGTCTCAAACACCACTTCACCTGCAGAAAATGCATTGCCGTAGGTCCCCCTCTTTACATTAATTCCTATATTCTCTATATAATCCTTAACTATAGTTCCTACTTCAGGGGCTTTAGGAAATGAGGTAGCAGCATTATCCATATATATACTATTCATTACTATTCTCCTTAAATGTATTTATAATACCTAAGGTTATTATATATTATAGTTATACAAGATTAATATAGATATTTTTTATGATATGTTGCTATAGTATTAAAATTATTAATTAGACATTAAACAATTAATAATAATATAATATTCTTGGATTAAATTGTATATATTGATAAAAATGACTAGGTAGATAATTGATAAATTAAGGAGGGATATTAATGAAAGATAAAAAGGGGATTATTTTTACTGGTGTCATAGTTGGTTTAGTAGCAACCATACTTGTAAAATACGGTAACCCTGTAAACATGGGCTTTTGTATAGCCTGTTTCTTAAGAGATATCTCAGGTTCTTTAGGCCTACATAGAGCTGCTGTAGTACAATATATAAGACCAGAAATTATAGGTCTAGTACTTGGTGCATTCTTTATGTCCATAGGTACGAAAGAATTTAAAACACGGGGCGGTTCATCGCCATTTTTAAGGTTTGTACTGGGTTTCTTGGTTATGGTAGGAGCCCTTATGTTCCTGGGATGCCCACTAAGGATGGTACTTAGAATGGCAGGTGGAGATCTAAATGCCTTTGTAGGTTTTTTTGGATTTGCCGCTGGTATAGGAACAGGTATATTTTTCTTAAATAAAGGTTTCAGTCTTAAAAGGACTTACAGCCTTTCAAAACTTGAAGGATATTCATTTCCTGCACTTAATCTAGGATTACTTGCATTATTAATTCTTGCACCTACATTCATATTTTTTAGTACAAAGGGCCCCGGGTCAAAGTATGCTCCATGGATTCTTGCCCTTGCAGCAGGTCTTATAGTTGGTTCTTTAGCCCAAAGGACAAGACTTTGTATGGTTGGGGGACTAAGAGATGCCGTTCTCTTTAAAGATTTCTATTTAATATCTGGATTTATATCAATTTTTGTAGTAGCTCTAATAGGTAACTTGCTAGTAACCAATTCTTTTGATTTAGGATTTGCTAGTCAACCAGTAGCTCATACCGATGGTCTATGGAACTTCTTAGGTATGATGTTAGCTGGATGGGGCTCAGTGCTTCTAGGTGGATGCCCTCTACGTCAACTTGTACTTGCCGGTGAAGGAAATATTGACTCTGTAATTTCTGTTATAGGTATGACTATAGGTGGGGCATTTGCCCATAACTTCAGCCTTGCTGCTTCTCCAAAGGGACCTACTTCTAATGGTCAAGTAGCTGTAATATTAGGCTTTGTAATATTATTGGTTGTTTCATACCTCAACATAGAAAAAGCAGATATAAAGTTGAAAGGGGATGTAGAACTTGAAGCTTAATTTAGTTGATGCAAGGGGTAGGTCCTGCCCCGAACCAGTACTTATCACAAAAAAAGCTTTAGAATTAAACTCAGAAGGGATACAAATAATAGTAGATAATGGAGCTGCCCGCGATAATATCAAAAGATTTGCGGGGAACTTAAACTATAATATAGAAGTAAAGGAAGAAGGTGAGGACTTTGTCCTTACACTGAAAAAATAGTTATGGAATATTTAGCAACCTTTTTTACCCATTCTGGAGCTATAAAGTATAAAAAACACCTTTTAAATCTAGGCTATTCAGTTGACTTGATGCCAGTACCTAGGAAAGTAAGCTCCAATTGTGGTATAGCAGCAAAATTTAATTTTGATATAGATATAAAAGCCATAATAAGTGAAGATATTGAACAGCTTTATAGGGTAGAGGGAAAAGAATATAAATTGTTGTACAAAACCGACGAGGGGTAAATCAAACCCTCGTCGGTTTTTATTCGTGTGTTTTTTAATGGAAAAAAGATTGGGATGAAGGCAATTTATAGATGTAATTATTCTTCATTATGGAAATTTTAAGTAAAATTTAAGAGAATTGTAATTGACCAATGTAATTTACTAATGACAAAATAAGAATGTAAATTAAATTATAAAAAGTATTGTATACAAGGGGTGTTGCAGTTGAAAAGAAAATTATGGAAATCTACTTTATTTATAGTAGTCATATTCCTTATAGTATGTGTAGGTTTATTAGTAAAAATCTACGAAGTAAAAGTAGGCAGCTTTACTACTAAAGAACTGAGTAAAAGGGCATCAGGAAAAAATTCTATTTCAGAATCTACAATAAAATTTTCAGATCCAATTTTAGAACAAGAAATCAGAAGGAAAATTGGAAAAATTACAGGAGAAATTTATAAAACCGATGTAGAGGGGATTACTGTTCTTGAAATACCTATAGATGATATTTCGAACTTAAATGGAATTGAAAACTTAACCAATTTGACTGAGCTGAATTTGACATATAATAAAATCAGAGATATAAGTGTTTTAGGCTATTTGACTAATTTGAAAAAGTTGGATTTATCAGGTAATCATATTGAAGATATAAGTCCTTTAAAGAATCTAGTGAATTTGACTGAGCTTAACCTTTCTCGCTGTTATGCAGTTGAAGATATAAATATAAGTGTATTAGGTAATTTAACCAATTTAAATAAATTGAATTTATACGGTAATGAAATGAGTGATATAAGTCCTTTAAGCAACTTAACTAATTTGACTCAGCTTAGTTTATTCTATGGGGTTAACGATATAAGTCCTTTGAGCAAATTAAACAATTTAACTAAACTGTTTTTATATGGTACTGAAAAGATAAATTTAAATTCTATAAGTAGTTTAACTAATTTGACTGAGTTGTTTTTATATGATATTGGAGATATGGATATAAGCTCTCTTAGTGAACTAACTCATTTGACCAGATTAGCTTTAATTGCCAATCTAGAGGACGACATAAGCTATTTGAATGATATAAGTGTTTTAAAAAATTTAACTAATTTGACTCAGTTATCTTTACGTTATACAGAAGTCAGTGATATAAGTGTTTTAAAGAATCTAACTAATTTAGCAGTATTAGAGTTATATTCTAATAAAATCAGTGATTTAAGCCCTTTAAGCAACTTAACTAATTTAGTTGAGTTGTATTTATGGGATAATAAAGTAAGTGATATAAGTCCTTTAAGAAATCTTACTAATTTAACAGTATTAGAGTTGGATTCTAATAAAGTTAGTGATTTGAAACCTTTAAGCAACTTAACTAATTTAACTGACTTGTCTTTACTTTGTAAAAAAATAAGTGATATAAGTTTTTTAAAGAACCTAATTAATTTGACTGTGCTTGAATTTTCCCGCTGCCATACCTTGGAAGATATAAATGCATTAAGTAATTTAACTAATCTAACTGAATTGCATTTATATAATAATAAAATCAGCGATTTAAGCTCTTTAAAGAATCTGACTAATTTAACTATATTAAGTTTAGACCATAATAAAATTACTGATATAAATGTTTTAAGCAACTTAAATAATTTAAATAAATTGAGTTTATCTGGTAATGAAATAAATGACATAAATCCCTTAAAAAATTTGATTAATTTAAATGTATTGGATTTAGAACGTAATAAAATTACTGATATAAGAGATTTAAGCAACTTAACTAATCTAACTAACTTAAGGCTAGAATATAATCAAATTAGTGATATAAGTCCTTTAGAGAAGTTGAATAAATTAACAGTTTTGTTCCTTAGTGAAAATCCAATAACTGACTATAGCCCTACAGCAGAATATTATGAAAATCTTAGAAATAAAGATTTTGAATTAAATACTAATGATAGTATGTAAGCGCATATAGGTGATGAAACTGATATAGTAGTTGTTTAATCAATAGAGGAGGATTACTTAAAATAAGGTAATTCTCTTTTTTCTATTTAAAAAACATAGAAGAATAT
>JAKSBP010000302.1 GCA_022361035.1 Clostridia bacterium | reverse complement strand
GGAGATTGAATATATATGCCTTTCAATAGTATCACCTCCCCTTGTTTCAGGCAGGTTTATGGGAACCTGCTTTCGTGAGTCTGCAATGCTTGATAGCATGAAGAAGACAAGAAGTAGAAAGGCAATGTCCGCCATGGCTGGCAGGGGAATGCCCCTGCTTTGCTTTTGTCTCCGTTGTATCATCCTAAATCCCTCTGAGGGAGATGCGTGAGATTCCACTCTTTTTTAACACTTCCAGTAACTCTATGACACGATAATATTTGACCCTTTCAGACACCCTGAAAAGAAGGTATGATCTATTCTTTAAAGAAGAGAGAAGCATGGGGAGCTCCTTTTTGTTTGTTATCATGCCATTTACAGTTATTTTTTCAGGGAAAAGAGTAACAGATATGACCTTATTGTTGGGAAGAACAATTGTTGATCTGCTTGAATGCTGAATAATCGTGATTCCCTTTTTGACTGCAAAGACTGAGGTCACCATGAAAAAGATTATGAGTAAAAAGGCGATATCAGAAACACTGGCCAGAGTTGCGTCATCTCCTCCTCCATTGAGTCTTCTTCTAAGCATGAGTCTCCTCAAGAAGGCCCTCAACCAGGTCAGCCGATATCCGGTTGATATCTGAAACAAATATATCAATGCGATGGACAAAGTAGTTATAGGAGAAAATGCTGGGAATCCCAACTATGAGACCTGCTGCAGTTGTTAGAAGCGCTTCCTCAATTCCCCCTGCCACAAGGCGCGGACTTACACTGCTGGCTGCTGCGATTTTTCCAAAGGCCTGAATCATGCCTGATACGGTCCCAAGAAAGCCCACCATTGGGGCCAGGGTCCCGATGGATGACAGGATGCTCAGTCCGCGTTCAAGTTTTGCAACTTCAATTGATCCCGAGACAGAGATTACCTTTTCCATGCGCTCGCTTCCATATCTCCGGTTATGCAATCCCTTGAGAATTACCTTTGCCAGAGCATTCTCTTCGGAAATACAGTGGGCATGTATCTCATCGGTTGTGCCTGTTTTTATAATATCCTCTAGTTTCCTTATGGAGCTCTG
>JAKSBP010000394.1 GCA_022361035.1 Clostridia bacterium | reverse complement strand
ATAAATGAAGAAATTGATGAATTTTTAGAAAGCATTAACTTGATATCAATGGAAAAAATTAAGTTGAGAAAAATAAAGCAGGACATAGGGGATATAAATCAACGCTTTGAAAAAGAATTGGAAGACCTAAAAGAAGAATTTGCAAAAGTAAAACGTGAAATTGATATACCTAATTTAGATATTGATGATTTTATGAAAATAAATAATGAAAAAGAAAGATATATTAAGGAAATCAAAGGATTGAATAAACAGAAAAAAGTTAGGGATGAGCTAGGAAAGAGTGTTAGTGAAAAAATCAGGGAACTGGATGAACTATATTTAGAAGAATATAGACTTTATTGTAATGAAATTAATAAGATAAATAGCAGTCAAAATGATTTAAAAATAGATATTGGTTTTAAAGATAACAAACAAGCCTTTATTGATCACATGAGGTCTACTTTTAAAGGGAGTGGATTAAGGGCTAATCACTATCAGGAAATAGTGAATATGTATCCAGATTATTTGGAAATATTCAGAGATATTGTTTTTGGTGAGAAAAAATTAGCAAATATGCTAACGCAAAGCAACTATGTAAAATTTTTAAATGTGTTTGCCAATAAAATGAACGAATTAATTTCGTATAAAACACCAAATATAATATCTATTAAATATCATGATAAACCATTATCTCAACATTCTATGGGGCAAAGAGCTTCTGCGCTACTCTTATTTATATTAACACAAAAAGATAACGATTTAATAATAATTGATCAGCCAGAAGATGATTTAGATAATCAAGTCATATATAAAGAATTAATTAAGAATATCAAGAAAAAGAAAAGAGATATTCAATTTATATTTGCAACACATAATGCAAATATTCCTGTCCTAGGCGATGCAGAGCGAGTTACAGCATGCTATTATAATGATAAAATCAACTTAATATCAGGAAGTATTGATAAGAAAGATATTCAGAATAGAATCATTAAGATTATGGAAGGCGGTAAGG
The DNA here is from genome assembly GCA_022361035.1 of Clostridia bacterium. Classification (GTDB taxonomy): domain Bacteria; phylum Bacillota; class Clostridia; order Peptostreptococcales; family Caminicellaceae; genus JAKSBP01. Next base: position 3,615 of record JAKSBP010000394.1, on the reverse strand, counting down.
AAGCCTTTAATAAGAGAAATGAAATCTATAAACTATGGAGATACAACTCCTAAATAGCATGGAGGAAAAAAGTATATGGATCGAATTATAGAAGAATATTTTGAGGCAATAAAGCAGAGATAAGCTTGTGAATATGGGATACCAGATTGATGAGTGGGGAAAAGGTGAAGCATTGAGCATAAATGCAAAATACACAGATGAGTAAGTTGAAGAATTTTTTAAAATCAATAGAAAGTAAGTGTAAAGTATAATAAGTGATTATAAAAGGGGTAGAAAAGTGAATTTTATAGAAAAAATACTAGATTTCTTCTTAGGATTAAAAAAAGACGAGAACAAAAAAGATTAGAGATTATTAGCAAATTTAATATTATATCAATACAATGTTACAAAGGAAATACAGAATACAATGAGTTGGAAAAAGAAAACCGATATATAAATTATCTTATGAAAGAGGATTGGATTAGAGCATATAATACATTATTTGAAGAAGTTGTAAGGATTGATTCACATAAAAAAGTATCTATTGGTGAAATCATTATAAAAGTAATATTGTAATCTCACTCTTTTTTATTATAGGGGGACAAGTAGATGGAAAAGTATTTACAAATGCTTATAAATTTTAATGAGTTATTAGTTGAACATATAAACATAGGTATTCCAATGTTTGCAAAATACTATATGATATTTAAAATCGAAATAATTATTATTCTATTTTTTGCCGATTTGTTATTGCTTGGACTCTGGGATCTTAACTTCAATTGGTATTATAAAATCAAGTTTAAGTTGGTAGAAAGACCATCTAGATTAATAAGAGCTTACAAACTATTTAATGGAATTCATAATTTGATTAGTTTTATCAGGCCTCGATATATTAGGAATAACACAAATGAGGAGAAAGGACTAATAGATTATATTTATGAAGATAGCTTTTTTAAATATATTAAGCGAATTATTATATATTTCTTTAGCCCAAAGTATATATCTAATTTAATTGCATTAGCAACAACTACATTATTATATTATGATATTGAATTAAGTTCTTTGATATCCAGATATTTTCAATTGTTAACTAAAAATAATTTATTATCATTTCTAACAGTTTTACCTGCAATAATTATTGTTCTTATAGTAATTATCGGATGGAAATATACTAGTCTTAAAGGAAGATATATTAGAGGAGCTAATCGGCTAAATCAGAAAATTATTGAAGAAACATTAGATATACATAGAAGACTGGTTGAACCATTAATAACTGTAATTGATAAAGCTTCTAAAAATATTGAGTATGCTTTAAATTGTAAAGATCTTTTGATTGAGAGTAGGCTAAGAAAAATGTCTCCTTTTATCAGGGATATAGAAAATGATAAAGTGATATGGGATGAAAAATATATAGGTTATGAATATGATTACGAGTTTGATGATATTGAAGAAATAGGTGAGATAGCTAACATTATTAGAGAAGCAAAAGAAAAAAATATATATGAGGAGTTTTTTTGGATTCGACACTATAGCGATGTTATGATTGGAATAGATAACCTAAAAAGGGAGTCAGAAAAATTAGAAGATAATCTTCGTTTCTATTTATTTACAACTAAAACTTTACGTAAAATTTTAAAAGAAGATAAAGAAGAAGTAATTTACTCGGAAATTCAAGAGGGTATACCAAATGAAGATAAAAAGGGGTATTTTGAAAGAAAGATACTTAAAGATATAAAAGAATTTAAAATAAAGATTGATCGTATTATTATAAAATCTATTGAAATGTTAGTAGATTTAGGCAATTATAATAAAGGTATTTATAGCTTATTACATTTTAACTCTAATAGACTTGGTAGAACCTTAAGTTATTGGACTGATAGGGAATAAGAATCCATAGTTGAGGATACTTGATATTTTCTTTTATTTCAATGAATGTTTTGTAGTAATGATAATAAATTAAAATTATGCTTTGTATCTATATAACAGTCAGAGATTAGTTGTTTTTTGATGGATATCTATCAACGCAAAAAATATATTAGAGAAATTCAATATATTAAAATAGAAAAAGAAGAGATCAATTCTCTTCTTATGTATTAATACTTAGTGGAAATTTTTCTACTTGTTTTCTTAAGTGATTAACAGTTGTATGAGTATAAATTTTGGTAGAATTCAAATCTTCATGCCCAAGAAGCTCTTTTATAGAAATAATATCTACACCACTTTGACAAAGGAGGCTAGCATAAGAGTGACGGCACTTATGGATTGTGTAGCCCTTTTTATCCAATCCGCATTTTTTCAGATATCGCTTAAAAAGAGTTTGTATATTTGAAACACTCATACGATTACCCGTATCAGATATAATAATTGCTCGGTTAGATAAAGGCATTCTCGTTTGAAGATAATCCCAAAGGTCAGATAGAAGGGGTTCTACAAGAGGAACTAAACGCTGTGTTTTATTCTTTGTTTTCCTTATTTTAATAGTTTTCTTGCCAAAATCTACATCGTCCCAATCCATATTTAAAACCTCACTCTTTCTTGCACCTGTGAAGATCAATAATTCAAGGAGAACTCTATCACGTAGTCGATGAGATTCAAAACGAGCATATTTAGCAGGAGCATTAATAAGCATTTTCAGCTCTCTTTCTTTAATATATATAGGAATATTTTTTTCTTCTTTAGGAGCGTGGATTGAGAGCATAGGATTTTTTTCTATATATTCCATTTCCAATAAAAATTTAAAGAATGAGCTTAAAGAGTGGATTTTCCTTCTAATAGTATTAGTCTTATAATCTTTATGAAGTTTAAGGTAACTGATATAACGTCTTAATACAGCGGTTGTCATAGTATTTAACCTAGATTCAATACCACCGATGGTTAAAAAAACAGTGAATATCTTGTAATCTGTTTCATAACTTACTATAGTAGTTTTAGAAGCATTTTTTTCAGATTTAAGATAGTCAATAAATTCCTGGAAACAATAATCAAGATTCATATGTTAATCTTCCTCCTTGCACTTTTTTTGCCATCATCAAAGCTTGAAAAATGAGTATATACTTTTTAAGTTCTAAAAAGGTTCTGGACATATTTAAAATACTTATTGAACCGTTTTTCTGAACTTTGAACGCAAAATTTACTAATTGGCTAAAATTAAGGCTTTGAAAATGGCTATTTTTTAATGCTTGCACGGGAAGAAGAGATACAGACTTAAAACGGTAGAGTTCTCGGCTTATAGACTTACTCGTTATAATTTATACATAAACACTTGATCTTTTCCAAGCGTTTTTTTGTTGGAGAAAATCTAATGCTAAGTGTATTTGTTTGAAATGAGATACTTCTAATTCCGAATTAGTTGGTAGTATAATATCATTTTATGGTTAGCAGTGCGAGACTTTGCAAACTAACATTTTTCATGTTATAGAGAATGTTTGTAGCATTACGATTTAGCTTTGAGCTAGATTTAATTAATGAGTGAATGACTTTTATGTTAAAATAGAATTAGAAATACTTTATAAATAAAACAAAATAATTAGTTCCCAATTAGTTGACTTTCAGGATACTAAGCTGAATTTATGTTTAGAATACCTAATACAGAACAGTATAGTGATGGTATAACTTGCTTAAAATAAATTTAATAGT
>JAKSBP010000134.1 GCA_022361035.1 Clostridia bacterium | reverse complement strand
TTTATTATAATTAAAATATAGATTAAGGGAGTTGGTTTTAGTGAAAAATACGCTTGGTGATTTAAATAATCATTTATTTGCCCAACTTGAGAAACTAAGTGACGAAAATTTAACAAGCGAAGGTCTCATAGAAGAAATTAATAGAGCCAAAGCAATAAATTCTGTTGCAACTCAAATAATATCTAATGCTTCATTAGTCCTGCAAGCAAAAAAAATGCACGATGATAGAATAAATGCTGACTTAGAACTACCAAAAATGTTGGAGGGTTAAATGTCTCATAGATACACGAAGGAACAAACTGAATTTATAGCTGCCAATACAAAAGGCAGAAGTAGTAAAGAGTTAACAAAGATATTCAACAAAAAATTCAAACTTAATTTGGAAGTTTCTAAAATCGCAGCTTTTAAAAGCAGGCATGGTTTAAAAAGCGGTCTGGATTGTCGATTCAAACCTGGCAACGTTACATTTAATAAAGGAAAAAAGGGGATATTTCTTGGAGGAAAAGCTACTCAATTTAAAAAGGGTAACAGACCTCACAATTATATGCCTGTTGGTACTGAGAGAATTAATGGTGATGGCTATGTTGACGTTAAGATAGCAGATCCTAATCAGTGGAAAGCTAAACATCATGTAGTTTGGGAAAAGCATAACGGACCTGTACCACAAGGACATGTTATTGTATTTGGAGACAAAGATACTCGTAATTTTGATATCAACAACTTAATTCTGGTATCTCGGAAACAACTGCTCGTATTAAATAAAAATAAATTAATACAATCAGATTCAAATTTAACTAGAACCGGAGTGATTATTGCAGACCTATACCAAAAGATAAGTGAGTGTACTAAAACATAGATTGAAGCTTTTATCAAAACAGTATTTCATCAGATAGAAGCATAGAGTTATTGGCTCCTTAAAATTTACAGGCTCGGAGGTGATTAAGTTGTTTAAGACCTATATTTTTAGAGTAGTATTAAAGGGAACTGAACATGAAGAAGAAGTAGAAATAGAAATGAATGGTGATGAAACAGAAGATGTAGAAAATGCTATAGTGGAAGAAACATACAGAGAATGGTTAAATGGAGAAATTATAGATTCATATTGGTATGAAAAAAATAGTAAGCCAATTGTAAAAATGAAAAATATAAATGAGTAAAAGAAATCCAATGGAAATCAAACTTCTATTTCCTAAATAAAATTTTTTATGTAGCAACTTATTAAACATATTAAATAACTTTTTATAAATTATAATATAATTTCAGGTTCTTTTTTCCCTTAAAATTTAATATAAGGAAAAAAGAACCTTTTTTATTTATTTTTTCATTGACATTCATTGTCATCAATTAGTATAATGTATATAACTTATAAGTTTATGTGTAAGTTTTTATAAAGTTTAAAATTGTTTCATTCCAAAACTTTATAAAAACTAAGATTATGAGGTGAATTGAATGTCAATAAAAAAAGATACGCTAGAGGTTTTAAGATTTATCATAGTAAATGGTCCTACAACCATTTCAGTTATTAGCAAAAATCTAAAAGGGATAAGCGAGCGAACTATAAGAAGAAATGTTAACTTGCTAGAAGATGAAGGGTTTATTGTTTCTGAAAAGCCCAGTTATAAATCAGAAAAAATACTAAAATTTAATTTCGATATGTTCAAAAACTGACACTTCCATAGCTAAACTCTCAATTAAGATTTTTAAGGAGGAAGACACATGTTGGGTTATGCACATTTATCAACGGGTTTAATGGCGACTGCTATCGCTGTAGGCCATGGAGCTTTGCCTCTAGATTCCGGTACAGTAATAGGTTCTGTAGTTGGGAGTATAATATTAGACATTGATGAATCCCATTCAATGGTTAATAAAATTATATTTCCATTTAATTTTCTTAGAAATATACTAGGTAAACTTCTTTTTTACGGAGGTCTATCTGCTGCAAGCTTTTATAGTTTTTATCAATTAGGGTTTGAAAAAGGTTATTTATTAGGGATTCTTTTTTTAATAATCACTTTATCTGGCCATAGAGAAATAATTCACTCTATACCTGGTTTAATTGGAATCACAGTTTTACTTTGTTTAATATTCAAGATAGATAATACTCTATTACTACCTAAAAGCTTTATCATATCATTTGTATTTAATGGTATTTTACATTTGCTTTTAGACTTATTTAACAAAGCTGGAGTAAAACTTTTTGCTCCTTTTTCAAATAAAACCTTAAGATATCCTATATGTGCATACTCAAACTCTACAAAAGCGAGATTTATAGAGCTTGCAATTTGTATGTCACTATTTACATATATTCTTCTCAACAAAAATATTTTTATAGAACTCTTGTAAACCGTTTAAGGTTGAAATTATTAAGCTATTAATAGATGACTTTCAAAATAAAAAAATGTAAACACCAACTTGGAGGGAAAATAATATGGATGGTAGAGTGCGTGATAATATAAAATCAGGAACAAAAGTACTAATAGTTTTGAAAAAAGACCAGAAAACTGGCTTTCTGACAGAGGGAATTGTTAAAGATATCTTAACAAAGTCATCTTCACATCACCATGGCATTAAGGTACGTCTTGAAAATGGTGTTATAGGCCGGGTGAAGGAAATATTATATTGATATGTAAATATTAAAAAGAAAGGAGCCGTTAACATGCAATTTGATAGATATAGCCAAAAACTAATTGTGTACTTATATAACAATAATGGGATGCATTCACCTAAAATAACTATAAAGAACTCCATTAGTCAGGTGGCAAGTTTTATCAAAATTACAGAGAAGCTTCCTCAAATAATCATAGCAGATACATGTGACATTAAACTTCTAAATACAATGTATGGATTTATTGATATTTGTACAGATGAAGAATATCTTAATAAGCTACTTCCCATTCTAGTTCCAATTCAAAAAGGGAAACAAGAACCCATTAAAATTGAAATCTTAGATTGGGGTACGAGCGATTATGATGGATATAATAACCATCATTTTATGATTCCATATATTGAGCGTCATTTTAAAATCAATTTAAAGGATAAGTGCATCTAGTTTTAAGTAGGGTTCATAAAAAAAAAAAAAAAAAAAAAATACTCTACAACTTAGAATTAGTGAGTAACCCTAAAGATTTTTATATAAAATATCTATTAAATAATTATTTTTAAAAATAGAGTTCAGTAAAATAAATATATAATTACTTTTTCTTTTATTTTCCGTTTTTAAATAATATACTTTTCTCCCAAGTAAATAATATATGGGGAGGATTAGAGATGATCTTATCAATAGAGCTTCAAACTTTAATAGTTAGTTCATTAGTTACATTTGCTATATTTCTTACAAGAAGGATATGGATGTTTATTTATTACAGCCTCAGATATAGAGGTTTAGCAAAATTTTATATTGAAACAGAAAACGCCTTTTATATACTTGGAAAATACGTTAAAAGACATGACTATATAGAATACCATGCTCCTTCTAATGATATAGTTGTAAAAGGTAATGTAATAGGTGTATTTAAACAAATGATTGATGAAGATATCGTGACATTCTTGCTTGTAAAAAGTGAAGATGGAACCATAGCTAAATATAATAAGGCTGCTATAAATCCAGGGGACCTAAAAAAACATATCTCCTATAGCTTTGTTAAGAGTTTATTCTCTTGTATATAAATAAGATAAATGATAAAATTTAAATATAAATATTTTTCTTAGTAAAAGTTCCTAAGCGAGTTTTAGAATTTTTAAGTCCTTTAAAGGCATACTAAATAAAAGCAGGCATATTGCCCATTGCTATAAGCAATGGGTTTTTTTATGCCTATTTTGAGGAGGGTGAGCTATGATACATGTAAGTAAGTTAAAGGTTAAGAGGGAGTGTGATAAAAAATATCACTATGAAAAATTATATCTTAGAAAAGATAGTCAGTTGTTTTCATTTCTAAAAGAAACTCAAACTAATATATTAGAACTTATAAAAAACGCTAATATAAATCTTGACAACTGGCTTAAGAAGAGATTTGATGAAAAATCATTTTTAAAGGACTGGTTTCATATAGAAAAAGAATGGAGGCAAGAAAGGGATTACTATATAAGCACTTTTAAGAGATTTATAGTGTACATGAGGAATCAATATTTTGAAATCCTTAAAACAGATGTTACTTATCAAGTAAACCTTGATACCACTCAGCTTCCAGATAAAACTGTAATAGGAAATGTTTCTATGATAGTCCAAAAAGGAAAGTTTACTGAAGCTATTATAATGCATATAGGAAAACCTACCCTTTCAAATAGAGCCAGAAAAAAAATTAATAAACCAGAAAATAATTTAGAGCTGTTCTTAGCATATTTGGGCCTTAAAGAAAAATATCCAGGTATCAAAGTCAGCTTTTATCATCTAAAAAATAAAGATGATAGAAGGAAGAAGATAGTTAGTATTTATGAGAACCAGAAGGGTAAAAACATCGTCACTGCTAATTTTGGAGGGTTAAATGACCAATATATATTAGAAAAATTGAATGAGCTCCTAGATATGGACATTGAAAAGGACTGCATTTCTTGTTCATACTTTAATTTGTGTAAAGCTCAGCCAATAAGGATTCCTAAGAAAAAAATTATTGAAGAGAAAAGAAACGCCCCTATTCAATTGAATAATAAGCAGCAACAGGTGGTCAATCACATAAACTCTTCTATGAGGGTAATTGCAGGAGCCGGCTCTGGAAAAACAACAGTATTGAAAGAAAGGCTAGTAAAGCTTTTGGAAAATGGAATATCTCATCAAGATATTCTCTTTTTAACATTTACTAATAAGGCCGCAAATGAGATAAGGGATAGGGTAATGGATAGATTACAGCGAAATTATAATTTACCTAAGATAAGTACCTACAACAGTTTTGGATATGAACTATTAAAGAAGCATTCTTCATTATTAGGTTATGACAATTTAAAAATAGCATCCAAAATTGATAGGTACTCTATAATTGAAGAATTATTAGGAGCTATTGAAATAGAAAACATAAGCTATTATGACCTATATAATCATGAGTATGGGATAATACCCAAAATCGATAAGGTGCTATCCCATATGTTAGATAATAATCTCATATCAAAACATCCTTTAATACCTATAGCAGCTGCTGATATGCATGTGATCTTCAAGTTACCTATAGAAACTATATGCGAAATTTCGTCCTTAGCTTTTCCTTTTAAAAAGAAGATGGAAGAGAGAGAACTAATAACTTACTCAGAACAAATACTGCTTACTAATAAGTTATTTGAAGATTATCCAGATTTATTAGAGGAATACAGAAATAAGTTCAAATACATAATGGTCGATGAGTTCCAAGATACCAATCCTGAACAATCAAAGTTAGTATTTGCCATAGCTAGTCATGGTAATATAGTAATTGTTGGAGATGATGACCAAGCCATCTTCGAATGGAGAAGAGCAGACAATACCAACATACTTAACTTCAACAAACATTTTAAATGCATAGATGTTATTATGGATGATAATTACAGAAGCTCTCCAGACATAATACATTATGCAAACAAACTTATAAAAAATAATAAAGATAGGTTTGGCAAAAAACTCATATCTCATAAAAAATCAAACTTTAAATCTAAAATACTAATGGACAGTGACTATGATACTGTGTTTGGCGAGATAGTTCAACTCATGAAAGAAGGGTATAACCCAGGAGATATAGCAATAATAGGAAGAACCAATAAAGTTTTGTATGCCTTTTCTGAAAAGCTAAAATCAAATGGTATCCCTTTTAATTTACCAAAGAATTATCTTATAGACACTACTCTATTCAAAACTTTATATAACTATCTTTCCCTAGTTTTAGAACCTGATAATCAACATAGTAATATATTTCTATATGATATATTATCCAAGCATTACTCATTGCATGATTATGAATTAGATAATAGGCACAAGGATGTACCTTTATATGAACATCTCTTATCTATCAATAGTCCTTCAATTGAAAAATACTTAGATGATCTATCCTTGGTTTGCTCATTTAAAAAACCATTAACTCTAATAAAAACTTTATCTAGTAGACTATTTAATATTACAGAACATCCAGTGATTGATGCAATAGAAAGTATTATAGAGTCCTATAATATTTCAACTACAAAGGACCTTTATGATATATTTAAGTATTTTATCTTATGTTCTGATGAAACAACAGTTGATGGCTTAGAAGAACCAAACAATGTAAGCTTATTAACTGCTCATTCAGCTAAGGGGAAGGAGTTTCCAGCAGTTATAATTATCAAGAGTAATGACTTCCGTTTTAAGAAAGAAAAGGAGAAAGAAGAAGCTAGGCGGCTGCTATATGTAGCCCTGACAAGGGCGAAAACAGCTTTGATTATTACTCATTTTAAGGACAAAAAAAATATTGTTTCTCCATTTATAGATGAGTTGATTTCCTAGAGGGAATATTAGAATTTTGTTAAGGGGTGACTATTATGTTAGCTTTTGTACAACTTATCTTTACTATGATAGCAATATTATTCGTATTTAATCTAATTACTAATATTGTTTTTAGATTCTTTGCATGGGCACTATTTATACTTGCCATATTGGTAATAGTAAAAATGATTGGTACCGGTACATTTGTTTTTAATTAAATATTATTTTTTTGTTAAGGAGGAAGGTATATGACTACTAAGAAACAATTGGGTTTTAATTACTTTAAACTTATTATAGGAACTCTAAAAACATTTCTTAAGTTTAAGCTACTGTTTGCTGGGCCTGATTATGCAGGTAAGTATTCAACAGAGAGTCTAATCGAAGGGAGTGTTTTTTATGATTAAGGGTGGTGTTTATTTGCTTTATGGACAAGAAACATATCTTATAAAGCAATTTATTAAAAATACTATTGATTCCATTCAACATAAAGATGTAAATATATGTACTGTAAATGAATTTTCAGAAACAACTATTAGTAGCTGCTTACAAGTACCTTTTTTAGCAGATTACAGACTAATAATTGTTGAAGGAGAACTATTTAAAAATAAAAATGAAGCTTTGCTTAAATACATTGAGCAACCTGCTGATTCTACTATACTTTTATTGGTTCCACCTTCAGTAGATGGGAGAAAAGCTCTATACAAAAAACTTAAAAAAAGTGATAGACTCTTAGAGTTTAAAAAGCTCAAGGGGAAAGAGTTAATAGATTTCATTAAACAGAGAACCGAAAAACAGGGTGCAAAAATATCTAAAGAAGCCATTTTGATGCTAATTGAAAAAACAGGATACGAGCATGTAGAAAATACTACACTATTTGATATTACCAATAATATTGATAAGTTAATATCCTCAAACAAAGGAGATATAACAGTTGAAATAGTTGATAAATTAGTTGGAGACACTATCAACGACAACATTTTTCTTTTAGTAGATTACATAGTTAAAAAAGAGGCTAACAAAGCTTATACACATCTTGACGGGCTTCTTTTATACAAAGAGAATACAATCAACTTGATTTCTTTAATTCTAAGATATTTTAGGATTATTTACAAAATTAAGTGCCTAAATACACAAAATAAATCTATAATTTGTAAGTCACTTGGAATACATCCAATTTCACTTAAAAATATACACTTCAATTTAACCTTAGATGTAATAGACAAATGTATAAATGCATGTGTAGAAAAAATATCTGGAATTAAAGATGGAACAATCAAGGATACTTTAGCAATTCAAATATTGCTGGCTGAAATATTGTCATTTATTTAGTTGTTAAATATTTTTTATTTACACCTTTATTAAATGATTTTTTGTATTTTTAGTACAACACAAAAAATTTGTGTTATAATCTATATATAAATAATTATTTTTATTTCCTAAGTAGGATAACCGAACGGGTTAGACGAGTAGCATGAGCGAAAGTCTCTAATTAATTTAATTATTTAACAGGGAGTAGGTTTACCGAAACCTATGAGGTAGTAGCATAAGCGAATCCTCTTTTATGATTATGAAGGAATATAACTGTAGTATTGAAAGTAGAGGAATATTTTAATAGCTTTTGAAGGAATATTTTAATAGTTTTTAATGGGTAGAAGACACATTTCTTGTGTCTTCTTTATTTTTTAATTTTTTTAAGGAGGAAGGCATATGTTAAAGAATTTATTTATAGTTTTTGGTGTGCTAAGTGCATATGTGATAATGTTTATTATTATGTGTTTAATTATCTATGCTTTTACTTGGTTGCCAGCTTTCAAAGATTTTTTTCATGATAAAAAATATGAAAATTAATCTTTATTTAGAATAGTGAAAGGAATATACATAAAAAAATTTAAGGAGGTGAAGGTCTCAGGTGGTGACACGCTCAATCATAAGCTTGAGGGTCTAGGTCAGTCATATATATGGTATGAAAGTCGCTAGACATGGGACAAAATTATGAAAAAATTTAATAACAATATCAAGGGTCCTCATGATAATAGTATTGATATTTACTAGTGAAGGTATATTTAAACTTCAAAGAAGCACGATTTAAAAATCGAGCTTCTTTTTTTATTTTTTTGGAGGTGGCATTATGTGTAAACAGCTTTCCATATTTGAAACGGATAATTCTGTTTCTAGGACCTATGAACCCTTACCAAAGAACATCTATGGAACTAGATTTAAAATCTATCCTCATGTTCCTTCTAAGGATATTACTAAATATGATAGAAAAAAATATATAAAGTACCTTAATCCACTTGAAAGTTACGACTATATTCTATTGGCTTACAGTGGAGGCAAGGACAGCCTTGCTGTAGCACTCTATTTAATTGAGCTAGGAGTACCTAAAGAAAAAATAATTTTGCTTCATCATGCCATTGATGGTAAGGATGATAGTCCAATTTTAAAGATGGATTGGCCAGTTACTTTAAGTTATTGTGATGCATCTGCCAAGGCTCTAGGTCTTACTATTAAATATTCATGGAGAGAGGGAGGGTTTGCAAAGGAATTATTTAGACTCGGAGTAAGTCAGCCTATATGTTTTGAAGAACTAGAAAATAAAAAGTTAACGGTTACTTATTCGAAAAACTATATTAAGTGTAAAAAGCTTAAAGATAAAATTACAGCACTTATTGAGAGTGATAGAGAGGAAGAAGCAGAAGAAAAAATGAGAGAACTGAAAACCCTTGGATATAGATATAAATTCCCAGCCAAAAGCCCTTCTTTAGCTACTAGATGGTGCAGTAGTGCTCTAAAGATTGAGGTTTGTGATAGACTCCTTAGATATTGTGAAAAGACTTCTAAGAATTCTAAAGTTTTATTGGTTGATGGTATTCGAAGGGAAGAGAGCAGTAATAGAAATAGGTATAATGAAATGGAACTACATACTTGCAATGCACCTTCAGAAAGAGTAAATAGAATAGTCCATCACTGGAGGCCAATTATTGACTGGTCTGAAGCCATGGTTTGGAACATTATAAAAAAACATAGATTAAAAGCTCATCCTTGCTATTATCTTGGCTGGGGGAGATGCAGCTGTGCAGGATGCATATTTTCCCAACCTAAGCATTACAAAGGACTGGAGCAGGTATTACCAGAGACATTTAATGCTCTTGTTAAAATTGAAAAGGAGATTAATTTTACCATTGATAATAATAAAGACTTAATGTCCTATATTGAAAACTCAGAAAGTTGTTTACCTAAAAATCCCGATATGAATTTGATAAAATACATTAATACAGGTCTATTGTCTGATGATTATGTTTCTTTGAATAGCAGTGAAGCCTGGGAGCTTCCATGTGGAGCCTTTCATGGAGCAGATGGTGGCCCTTGTTAAGGTTAATTCTAAAAATGAAAAGAATTATATATATTCAGATGTTAAAGCTGAATATATATTGTTGTTTAATAA
>JAKSBP010000413.1 GCA_022361035.1 Clostridia bacterium | reverse complement strand
TTATTTTTGATGAAGCTGAGATAGAAAGATATTTCAGTAAATAGTAAGAACGGAGACTAGTTTTGTAGTCTCCTCAGATTGTAGACAAGGTCTACAAGTTGACAGGCTGTCCTGAAAGCTGAAGTTCGAGGCGTGCTGAAACCGAGAGTCCGCAGCGTATAAATAAGAGAAGTCTATTTGCTTTTAGCAAATACCATAAAATTTCCCACGAACTTACCAGTTCGTTCTAAAATTTTATTGACTACGGAAGGATTCTTGGTTTTAGCAACAACGAAGAAATTTGGGTTTGTCAACAGCCTAAGAGGCATGATTAGATTATGCCCCTATATCTAAGCCTATTTTTGTAATCCAAAATGGTCATAAAGTTGATCTAGCATGACATTAGCCGATATCATTCCACCTGCCATATTCCATGCAACTTCATCAATTTCATATAATTGCCCAGCCTTTACAGCATCAAGATTTTTCCACAATGGGTGACTAGCCCATTCCTCGTAGGTCCTCTGTGCTGCACCACTTTGACCAGGGTCTGAAATAAATATAAAGAAAACATCTGCATTCATACTTGGAATGCCTTCCTTATCCGTTAACTTAACAATTACCGTTCCCTTTTCTGCTTCTTGTTGTTGATATGCAGACCGTACAAAACCAAGCTCTTCTAGGATATCTCCGGCGTAACCTGTTACATATATCCGGGCATGGTCTGATCTAAAGTTAAGGACCGCTGCTTCCACGGGCCATTCACTACCTAGCTTTTCAGAGATTTTTTCTTTAAAATCTGCTACACGATTATTCCAATCAGAAAGAAGCTCATTTGCTTTGTCTTCCTTATTCATTGCTTTTCCCATTAACTCAACAGTATCTTTAAACTTAAAAACAGTTTCATGAGTAACCGTAGGAGCAATTTCCGATAGCTGCCCATAGATTTTTTCATGGCGTAATTTTGAAGCTACAATTAAATCTGGATTAAGCTTTGCAATTTCCTCTAAATTAGGCTGAGTCTCTAATCCAAGATTTATGATACCTGCAAGCTCATCCCTTAGATATTTATAAACAGGCTTTTCAACCCAAGATTCAACAATACCCACGGGTTTAACTCCTAGAGCAATTGCCACGTCAGTAGCACCTTGATATAGGGTGACAATTCTTTTAGGTGTACCTTTGATTTCCGTTTTACCCATGGCATGTTCAACCACTCTAATTTCTTCATTATCAGCGACTTTTTCCGAATCAAGCTCCACTGAAGTGTTATCAGTTTCATTAACTCCACAACCCACAGCAAACATTAGTATTACAATAGCTAAAATTGATAATAAAACTTTTTTTGATTTAAACATTTTCTTTCCTCCTCATCTTTATCACGTAACTTTACTTTAATCATTATTACAAGTACAAAATTTAGCTAATGTATCATTGTTATATGTAAAACAAATTTTTATAGTCTCTACCCCAATTACTTTTCTTCTACTAATAGCGGTTAAAAATACCTAATAACTTAAAGTATTTTAAATCAAGATTTGTTTGATAATGATAATTGTTATCATAAAATATTTTAATTTATATCCCTTGTTATGTCAAGTATTTTTAATGGAGAGACAGTTCTTTGCCATCCTTTCTTATGTTATAAACCATAATACTGTTTTTATGTAAAATTATTCAAAAGCTAATATGCTCTATCTAACCATAGAGTATATTAGCTTTTCTAGTAATTTTATTATTTTATCTTACATTAAATAACATCTGGCTATTATCTATCTATAAACAAATTTATAGCATGACCCTAAAGGATTCTTTATGGCTACTTGAGTAAGTTTATCTTTACAAGCTTATATCTATAATAGATTGAGTCGTTAATTGGTATTTTTCAGCTCTACTTTTACTTCTTCTATATTTATCAATAAGCTTTTGCTTACTTAATAGTTCATCGTCCCAAAACAGGCCTTTATTTT
>JAKSBP010000270.1 GCA_022361035.1 Clostridia bacterium | reverse complement strand
TTTTAGAGACTTCTATTTCTCGACTTTCTTTTTTATTTAAAAAATTAAAATTTAAACTTTTACTAGTATATTTTTTTAGTAAAAAAAAAGATATTATCCAGATTGATTGTTTTCAACTTGTTTTTGCCCCCAAAAAAATAACTTTTAACAGTCTTTGATATGTCAATCCATCAAACATAAATCTACTTTTATCAGAAATTCAATCACTTTGACCGGAGTCAAGGCTACCTGGAATAATTCTCATTATTTCATTTCCTCGAACATCAATTCTTATTTTTGAAAAAAAATCATCTGAAACATCAGATGACAAAACACTTCTAAGCTCTCACGGTCTCGAAGTAAAAGCGTAAGGTTTTGAGGTAAGTGCTCCTACGGGACATATATCAATCAAATTCCCAGATAAAGGGGATGCTAACATCGCACTAATGAAATTAGATATTCTCATATTCTGACCTCTTCCTAGGGCACCTAAAGTTGAACTCTTTTCAATTTCAGAATTATATCTAATACATCGAGTACAATGAATACATCTAGTCATAAAAGTTTTAACTAAAAACCCAGCATAAAAATTTTTAACTGCTCTTTTTTTTCATAAAAACGCCCCCTATCGCTTCCAAAAATTAATGTCTGATCTTGAAGATCGCACTCTCCTCCTTGGTCACAAATAGGACAATCAAGAGGATGATTTATCAATAAAAATTCTAATATAGATTCTCTTATTTTTTTTACAAAAGAAGAATTGGTATAAATTTTCATACCTTCTATTAAACCCATAGCACATGAAGCTATGGGTTTAATAGAATCTTCTACTTGAATTAAACACATTCTACAATTTGCAGCTATAGATAATTTAGGATGATAGCAGAATCTAGGAATTTCTATTCCTACTTTTGAGCAAAGTTGTAATATTGTATACTTATCTGATGTTTCAACTAATTTATCATTAATATAAACTTTCATTACCTGTCTACCTCTCCAAAAACAATATCTTGAGTCCCTATAATAGTAACTAAATCAGCTAACATATGGCCAGCTGACATAAAATTTATGCTTTGCAGGTGATAAAATCCTGGGGCGCGTATACGCGCCCTGTATGGTTTATTTGAACCGTCAGAAATCAAAAAAACTCCAAATTCACCTTTTGGTGCTTCAACAGCAAAATAAACTCTAGATTTTAGAGGAACTATACCTTCTGTATGAATTTTAAAATGATGTATTAAAGATTCCATTTGGGTTTTAGCAGCAAATCGAGAAGGTGGGGTTATTTTTTTATCGTCCAGTTTTATAGGACCTTTTGGTAAAATACTTAAACACTGAACCATAATTCTTAAACTTTCTCTCATCTCATTAATTCGTATTAAATATCTATCATAACAATCTCCTTTTGATCCCACAGGAACATCAAAAGATATTTTATTATAAAAATCATAAGGATGAGCCTTCCTTAAATCCCAAGGAACACCCGATCCTCTTAACATAACCCCTGTAAAACCTCGCTTTAACGCTTCCTCGTAAGGTACCACGCCTATGCCCACAAGTCTTTGTTTTCAAATCCTATTATCTGTTAACATATCTTCAACTTCATCTATTCGGGATGCAAATTGTAAGCAAAAATTATGAATATCGTCGCATAACCCCAAAGGCAAATCGTGAGCCACTCCTCCAGGTCTTATGTAAGCAGCATGTAATCTAGCACCACTTACTCTTTCATAGAACTCCATTAGTTTTTCTCGTTCTTCGAAGGCTCAAAGAAAAGGAGACATGGCGCCAACATCCATAGCATGAGTCGTTAAAGCCAATAAATGATTTAGTATTCTGGTAATTTCTGAAAAAAGAATTCTTATAACTTGTGCCCTGGGCGGCAGATTTTTTAAGTCCAAAAGTCTCTCGACCGAGAGAGAATATGCATGTTCTTGTGCCATTGTTGATACATAATCTAATCGGTCAAAATAAGGCAATGCTTGAATATAACTTTTGTATTCTATTAGTTTTTCTGTACCTCTATGAAGAAGTCCAATGTGAGGATCCGCTTTTTCTATTATTTCTCCCTTTATGTTCAAAACTAACCTTAAAACGCCATGAGCTGCAGGATGTTGCGGACCAAAATTTATTGTAAAATTTTTTAATTCTTCCGATTTAAGCATAATGTTATATATAGTATAGTATTATATATATATAGTATAGTATTATAT
>JAKSBP010000290.1 GCA_022361035.1 Clostridia bacterium | reverse complement strand
GAAAAACTATAATAATAAAATTATTATCTATTCTTTCAACCCTTTAAGGTATGAGAGCCAAGAAAATTTGCTAGAAAAGTTCATTGATGGATTAATAAAAGAGATCAAATATCATGCCTTTGTTCCTGAAGTTGAGTATATTGTTTCAAAATATGCAAAATTACTAAAAAGTACTAAAGCCTCCTTTTCATTTTGGGGTGTAAGTATTGGTTTGCCATTTGGAGGAGAATCTATTGATAATGTTTTTGATAGATTAGAAGCAACTTTATCGATCGTTGGCAAAAAAATAGTAATCGTTGTCGATGATTTGGACAGATTGCATTTTTCCTCTATTAAG
The DNA here is from genome assembly GCA_022361035.1 of Clostridia bacterium. GTDB lineage: Bacteria > Bacillota > Clostridia > Peptostreptococcales > Caminicellaceae > JAKSBP01. The sequence continues at coordinate 2,658 of JAKSBP010000290.1, read as the reverse complement.
GAAGTACTGTTTGTAATTAAAAAGGCTTTTACATTGCCAAATATATCTTATGTGCTTTGCTATGATACAGAAAATATTACAGCCCTCGAACAAGCAGGCTTAGATACAGAAAAAATAAGTGAGTTTTTGGAGAAATTTATCAATGTAAAAACAAGTCTTTATTTAGATAATGAATTACTGCTTAAATACTTTTCTGTAAGCAAAGACCAGTCACTGGCGAAAAATTTATTGGCAAATACAGAGCTTGTATCAAAAGCGGTTGAAGGATTAAAAGATATTTTTACATCTAAAGATTTTCATAATTATCTGCCATTTATAGGAGATGCAAGAAAATTAAAAAGACTAGTAAATACAATTTTGTTACTTGAAGTAGAAAAAACTGACTTTGATAACTGTGATTTTAATAAGCAGGATCTTATTCATTTACTAATTATATACATTAGTTATCCAAATATATTTAGAAAAATTTACAACACGGAGACCAAAGGGAAAAAAGGATTTTTTTCACTGGTTTCTCAATATGAAGATGGTTATCCAAAGGACAAATTAGCACAATCGTCTGGATACTTTTACTATGAAAACTCTGAAAAGTATAAGAAGTATTTAGATACACTTTCTAAACCTCAGAAGTTTATAATAAATAAAATTTTTAATGCATCTGAAAGACAAATAGATGGAAATGGAACAACTATAAACTCTTCTCACAATATTCCTAGTGAAATCTATACATCTTATGCTTGTTTTAACGGTTCTATGTGGAACATCGAAGGAAAAAATCTTGAAAAATATTTAAATCTTATAACCGCTATGTCTCGTCCCCACAAGGTTGAGCAATATAAATTTTATATAAATGCTAAAAACAGACTTTTGTCAGAAAAGGCGATTGAAGAAGTATTTAAAGAGGATGATTTTTCTTTTTTAAATGGTGAAGCTACTCAAGAAAAGCTTTGGAGGGTTCTAGTAAATACAAATAGTGGTGAATTTAGTGTTGAAAAATCTAAAGAAATCATATCCTATTCCTTAGATATTCTACCAAAGTACTCACTTATTGAAATTGGAAAAGTAGAAATTGGCTTTAGAAATACGTTACCTTTCTTTATCGTTAAACTTCTTGACCGAGTTGGATGGACTGATGCTGAGGGAAAACACAGTTACCACAATACTGACGAGAATGTTGTAAAAATTGCGCATTGGATATTTGGTGAAGATGATCATAAAGAAGAGGGAATCTTAGATATTTTAGCTAAAGAAGAAAGGGGGGTTATGGGATTACATGATTTATTATTGTTTCGTTTATCCTGTTGTACAGATAGAGGTGGAGATATATTTAATTTATCTAGAGCATTATCAAAACATGGCGACCCTAATGCCCCAACCTCAGGGAGTGTGAGAGCTATAGTTATTGAGGAAATGCGTGAAATGTCCCAGAAAGTTTTTGGAGTTTTTAAAACTCAATATATCGACAAGAAAAAAAATATTTTTGATGAAATTGATAAATTAACTTTAAGTGAAGTTTGTGGAGAAAATTATGGCCATGTAAAAGCCAAAATTGAGTCTGGGAATATTGAAAATATAGATGTACAACTGTTAATCTTAAAATCAAGATTGAAATCATTTATGATTTATCAACTTGGAAACGTAATGATAAGTAGTGGAATTGGTTGTGGATACTACAATTTTACAGGAAAAGAAGATGAGAAAAACAAGGAAGGCATAAATCTATCTATTAATGAATATCTCTTTGATTACTGCTTTAATCCTGAAATAAATGAGGGTAATTATAGGCATTTTTTAGACTATTTATTGCTTAATTTTGCCCATTCTATTGGTGGATATTCTGATAGATTTAAGTATAGACCGCATATTAACGAATTTACGAAGGTTTTGAATAATACTACATTGGCTTGCTACTGGGAATCACATGGCGCAAAAATAAAGTCTAAAAGGTACGAGAGTGAAGATAAAAAAATTTTTACTGGTAACTATATTGCATCATATAAAGAAGATTTGGAGAGTACATTCAAAGTGTTAGATGGATTAATCAATAGCCAGCAAGATAATTAAGAAGTTTTGGATGCCATTGTACAAATGCGAGTTTTAAATTTTGTGATAAAAGGTATTATAAATTACTTAAAAATGAAATTGAAGGAGTGAAAAAGTTGGATAAAAGTAAGCTGTCAGATCATATATTCAAAAAAGGGAAATTTACAACACCATGGAATTATGCACTTGGTAAAATTTCCCAAAGCCAATCGTGGAGCCTCAATAGGCTTCCTGAATATTTATGGTTAGCATTGATTTTAAATAAATATGGTAGAAAAAATGGTTTGGAAAAATTATATTTCATCTTAACAGAACTTCATAGTATTTCTAGCGATGTTAAGTATCCAACATTCTCTAATATATTAAATTTGAGTGAAAAAGCACAATTAGAGTTTTTTAGATACCTTGTTAAGATTGCAGGTGAAAATATTCTCAATCCACTCACATTAATTTATACATATAGTGAATATAGAGCGTTTTCTAAGGTGTTTACTAATCCAAGTATATCTCCTGAAGAAAGACAACACACTATTGTTGAGACTATGGAAAAAGGCTTTATGCATCAATCAGAGTTCGCTACAGATATTAGATTTCTTGTAGTATTTTTTTCAATTT
>JAKSBP010000042.1 GCA_022361035.1 Clostridia bacterium | reverse complement strand
CAAACTCCCAATTTCTGCGTTACTGCTAAAATCTCCGGTGCTCCCTTGCAGTAGAGCAAGCTCCGCTCCTCGATTTTAGCGTGCCTTGAACTTGGAAGTTTGTTAAAGCCTATCATCTTGTTAACTTTGTTAACAATCTGAAAAAGACCAGAAGATGGTCTTTTTCTATTTTATTTTCTTATTAATTGATTTTCACCAATCTCAACAAGCTTTTTTGTAATGCGTCCAGTGTGATAGGAAGCTAAATATCCACTTTCTATTGGACTTTTATTATTGACTCCTAATTCTCTAGCCATTTCTGTTTTAAATTGATTTAAAGCAGCCCTAGCTTCGGGAACTACTAACTTTCGTTTAGACATCAAATCAGCCCCTAAATATAATCTATATTAATTTTTATGCAGCAGTTGGACAGTTAACCTGTTGGCTTGATTTAGGCTTGAAAATAACTTTCAATATATCCCATAGAACCTCTGCAATCATACTACTTATAAAGCCTAATAATATAGTTTTAAATATTGACATATAATCACCTCAGAAATAGTGTATGTAAAATATTAAAAAAAATCCTGGTAATATTTATTGACTATAGTAGTGAAGTAACTCGATTTTCCTTTTTGCAAGATTTCTTTTTAAAGAATATAATAGGGTTAGAGAATCAAAGCAATGAAGGCTTTTTCTTTTATATTTATTAATTTTTACATAAAAGTAAATTTTTGTTTTTTAAGGGGGAAGAGATATTGGATTTAATTTTATTGAGTGGAAAGATTGTCACTATGGATTCTTTAGGGCAAACTGTTGAGGCTATAGGGATAAAAAATGGAAAAATTGCAGCCATAGGTACAAATGATGAAGTTTTAAGTAAAAAGGATATGGATACAAATATTATTGATTTAAAAAATAAATTAGTACTCCCTGGATTTATAGATAGCCATATGCATATGCTGAATTATGGATATACTTCTTTGCAGCTTCAGCTAAGTAATTGTAATTCTATTAATGACATAATAGAAAGTGGTAAAGAACATATTTTAGATAATGACCTCCAATATGGAAGGTGGCTTTTAGGAAGGGGCTGGAATCAAGATAATTTTACAGAAAATAGATTTCCTACTAAGGATGATTTAGATAGGATTTCATTGAACCATCCTATATGCTTAACTAGGGTCTGTGGCCATATTGCTATAGCAAATAGTATGGCTATAAAAATTGCAAAGGAAAGAGTAAATCAAAAGATTGACAATGAGAATATAGATTGGGAGCTAGGAGTTTTTAGAGAAGATGGAATAAATACATTATATGGAGCTATTGAAAGTCCTTCTACTGAGGAAATAAAAGACATGTTAGTTTTAGCAGCCAATGCCTTTATACAAAGTGGAATAACCTCTGTCCATACCGATGATTTTGCTGCTATGCCAGACAGGGATTTCAAAAGGGTTTTAAGGGCATATGAAGAATTAATTGAAGAAGATAGACTATCTATAAGAGTCTATGAACAATGCTTATTACCAAATATAGAGATTTTAAAGGAATTTTTAGACCAAGGATATAGGACTGGAAAGGGTAATGAAAAATTTAAAATTGGACCTTTAAAGCTTTTAATTGATGGTTCTTTAGGGGCAAGAACTGCATTTTTATGTAATAGATATAATGACGACCCATCTACCGATGGGATAGCTGTATATTCCCAGGAGGAATTAAATGAGCTTGTACTGTTAGCTAATAAGAACAATATTCAAGTTGCTATCCATGCAATTGGTGATGGGGCAATGTATATGGCCTTAGATAGTATTAAGTACGCAAAGAAGCAATGTTTGAAGAAAGAGCCAAGACATGGTATAATCCATTGTCAAATTACTAATGAGGAGATATTAGATAGGTTTAGGGATGAAAATATATTGGCCTATATACAACCTATATTTTTAGACTATGATTTGCATATAGTTGAGGATAGAATTGGTAGTGAAAGGGCGAAAAAAACCTATAATTGGAAATCTATGTTAGAGAGAGGAATAAAGGTATCCGGTGGCTCCGATACACCAGTTGTAGGATTTAATATATTTGAAAATATTTACTCTGCTGTGACAAGGATGGATTTAAATAAATTCCCAAAGGGTGGATGGTTACCTGAAGAAAAGCTTACGGTGTATGAAGCCGTTAAGTTGTTTACAATTAATGGTGCCTATGCATCCTTTGAAGAGGATATTAAAGGAACTTTAGAGCTTGGGAAATTGGCTGATATGGTAGTTTTATCCCAGGATATTTTCCAAATTGATGAAGAAAAGATAAAGGATGTAAGGGCTGTTATGACAATCATAGATGGAAAAGTGATATATAAGAATTAGCCTAGATTTTTACTTATTAAAATTGGAATTTTATCTGTGGATGCTGGTTTGTAATCCTTGGAACATTCGTTTCTACTAGGCAATATTGGGTATATAAATATAAAATAAATTTATAGTCAAAGTATTTTGAAATATGGATAAAATGTCAACACATTTTAGATATAAGACTACTGAGGAGGAAGAATAATGGAAAATATATTAGATATTATTAAGGATAATATTTTAACCTATGAACATAAGGTTTTATCCCTTGCTAAGGCTGCTGAAAACAGTTTGGATGTCCTCCCTATAGGGAAAGAGGTGCAAAAATATAGGGATGAGGGGATAATTTGTGATCTTTTTGAGGGTAATGCTCCCTATAGACCTAGATACATATTGCCCGACTATGAAAGATTTATGAAGAATGGAAGTGAATTTTTAGGACTTAAGAGGCCTGAAGATATTTGGGAGGCAATAAATAATTTATTAATTCTATATAAGCATGTACCTTCAATTACTTCTTTTCCAGTGTATGTAGGAAATATTGATACATTGTTAGAACCCTTTATAGAAGATGAGGAGGAGGCATTTAAGGCTATAAAATTATTCTTAACCCATATAGATAGGACCCTCACTGATTCTTTTTGTCATGCTAATATAGGACCAGAAGATACAAGGGCTGGAAGGTTAATACTGAGGGCTGAGAAGGAGCTTCAAAACGCAGTACCTAATTTAACCCTTAAATACGGTCCTAATATTTCCGATGACTTAGCTATTGAAGCAATCAATACAGCCTTAGAGACTGCAAAGCCAAGCTTTGCTAATGATGATATGTTTAAAAAGGAATTTGGAGAAGATTATGGTATTGCAAGCTGTTATAATGGATTAAAAGTTGGTGGGGGAAGTTATACGCTTGTAAGATTAAACCTAGAGAGGCTAGCTAAACAGGCTAGTGACGAAAGTGAATATATAGATGTTTTTTTACCTAAGGCAGTTAAAGCTATGGCTGAATACATGGATGAGAGGGTTAAATTTTTAGTAGAGGAGAGTGAATTTTTCAAATCCAGCTTTTTAGTGAGAGAAGGTCTTATCAGTCAGGATAACTTCAGTGCTATGTTTGGGATGTTTGGATTAGCGGAGTGTGTTAATCATTTTATAGATTCCCCAAATTTAGCCGATAGGTTTGGACATGGAGATAGGGCAAATGAGCTGGGTTTAAAGATTATTGAAAGGTTAGAAAAAGAAGTTGATAAGTATAAAAATCCATATTGCAAAGCTTCAAATGGAAGATATTTACTTCATGCCCAAGTAGGAATTGATACTGATGATGGAATTAGTCCCGGGTGTAGAATCCCTATTGGGCAGGAGCCAGAGATACATCAACACTTACTCCATGCAGCTAAATTCCATAAATTTTTCCCATCGGGGATAGGTGACATCTTTAACTTTGATACTACAGTAAAAAAGAATTCCCAATATATCCTAGATATTATAAAGGGCAGCTTTAGAGAAGGAATGAGATACTTTTCATTATATTGTTCAAATAGTGATATTATAAGGATTACCGGATATCTCGTAAAGAGATCAGAAATTGAAAAACTTGATGAAGGAAAACAAGTACTCCATGATTCCGTTGTTTTAGGTCTTGGGTCTGTAAAGAATCAAAAAGTGCTAAATAGAATGGTAAGAAAAGATGTGTAAAGGGTTAGTTAATAGAATACTTCCCTTTAGCTCAGTAGATGGACCAGGTAATAGAACTGTAATTTTTCTCCAAGGATGTAATTTTAACTGCTTATATTGCCATAATCCTGAGACGATAGGAAAATGTAGGGCATGTGGTAAATGTGTTAGCCTATGTCCCTACGATACCCTTTCAATAGTTGCTGGACAAGTCAAATGGCACGAAGAAGGGTGTAAATATTGTGATAGGTGTTTAGAAATTTGTACTGAAAATAGTTCACCAAGACCCGTCAAAATGACAGTAGATGAAGTTGCAGAAAAAATTCTAGCCTTTAAGTCATTTATTTCAGGTATAACTATATCCGGTGGAGAATGTACATTGCAATGTGGGTTTATTACTAGTTTATTTAAAAGGGTAAAGGAGATTGGATTGACGACCTTTCTCGATACCAATGGCTCTATAGCTTTGTGGCAAGAAAGTGAACTCATATCTCTGATGGATATGGCAATGGTAGATTTAAAGTCCTATGACCCCAAAGAACATAGGGTTCTTACATGTATGGATAATGAAGTTGTAATTGAAAACATCAAATATCTTGCTAAAGTCAATAAGTTATATGAAGTAAGGACTGTAATAGTTCCAGAGACTTTAAATAATTATTATAACGTTGATATGATAAGTAAATTAATAGTCAGTTTAAATTCATCCATAAGATATAAGTTAATAAGATATAGGCCAAAGGGTGTACGTTTAGAATTAATTGATAGTTATATACCTAGGGATGAAATGATGAATGAACTGGTGAAGCTGGCTGCTGGAAATGGCTGTGAGAATGTAATTGTAGTTTAAGATATATAAGACTATATATCTTAAATCATTATTAAGCAAATCCATGGATTAGAACTTATAATTTGAGTGTGTAACCATAATTTTGAATAGCTTAATAATATAAGTGAAAAGATAAATTTTAAGGACAATTTATCATTCTTTGGAGGTAATTATGAATGTAAAAATAATTAATAATCCTTCCTCTGGAAGGACTACTCTGCAAAAATACCTTGAAATAATAGTAGGAAGATTAGTTTTGCATGGTATTTTTAGGTGTGTAGATAAATTTGATACAAAGGGAAAAAATGATGCCCTTAAAGAGGTAATGAAAATAAGGGAAAATCAATATGATCTAATAATAGCTGTAGGCGGTGACGGCACCCTAAGCGAGGTAGTAAATGGAGTAATAATGGCGGGATTAAATACTCCTATAACTGTTTTACCCGCTGGAACAGTCAATGACTTTGCAAATTATTTGAATATACCAAGTGATATTGATAGCATTTGCAGTATGTTTAATCGAGGTAAGATTATAGAGGTAGATGCTTGTAAAGCTAATGACATTTATTTTATAAATGTTGCAGCCGTAGGATTGTTGACCGATGTACCATTAAAGGCATCGGTTACATCAAAAACTATTCTAGGTAAATTTGCATACTATGCCGAGGGAATTAAAGAAATACCTAAACAGCTTCTTAAATCCATTAAATACAGATTTAAATATGATAATCAGGATTTTGAGGAGGATGTATTACTCTTTGCCATACTCAATTCTTCATCGGTCGGAGGTTTTAAGAAATTTGCTCCTCAGGCTGGTCTAAATGATGGGAAATTTGATGTATGTATATTTAAAAAATCTGATATTTTTGATACTGCAGCAATTTTTTTAAAAATATTAAAGGGAGAGCATATAAATAATAGCGGCGTTAGATATTTTCAGACCGATAATTTAGAGGTTACATGTCTAGAAAATTGTGATATACATATAGATGTTGATGGAGAAGACGGAGGTCCTTTGCCCGGAAAGTTTGAGATACTACCATCGAGATTAAAATTTTTTGTGCCCGATGATAAACCATAAAAAACCATGAAAGGACTGCTTTCATGGTTTCATAAATAGTATAGAAGCAGGGGATTTGGAAACAGCCTAAAAAAGATGAAGGGCATACTTTCTAGTTTTTATACTTAGCTTAACAAATACTAGTTGCAATAACATTGTTGTTGATATCTTTTATTATATAGGAACTGTAACTAATTTTTTTAACATCTTTCTTTATTATACTCATAAATTGAGCAAATTTATCAACTGTAGTAAATTTACTAGGATTACCGTAAAAACCTGCTATAGAAATTGATGTTAAGCTATAGGTTTTTATGTTTCCATTCCTATCCTCTGAAATTATATATCTATTTTTTTTATCATTCTCATTTAAGAAATCTAATATATTTTCGTCAAACTGGGATATAATTTCTTTACAAATAATACTACAATCCTCAACTTCACAATCTAATACACTGACGAAATCGTCTCCACCAATATGACCAACGAAGCTTGTATAGGGAAAAGCGGTTTTTATGGTTTTGTTGATAATATTAGCAATTAATTCTATAACTTTATCACCATTCTCAAAACCGTAAATATCATTATAAATTTTGAAATTGTCTAAATCAAAATAGAATATACAGCAGGTTCTATCTAAGGAAATGGCATCATTTAAGACCCTACTAATTATTACATTTCCAGGCAACTGAGTTAATGGATTAAGCTGTCTTGCATAATTCCTTTCAAAGGATATTGCGTATTGGAGCAGCTTTTTTACTGACACGATACCGAAATATTTGGAGTTTTTAGTTACGATTATATTGTCATAGGTTTTTTTATCAAGTCTAGTCATAGCCTGTTCAGAAACAATATTTATCGGTGTATCAAAATCAACGATTAAGGGAGAATAATCCATAATTAGTGAGATGGGACGATTTAAATATAGAGCAATACCGTATTTATGAGCTAGGCTGGAATCTAAATTATGGCGCATTATTAAACCAACTGGATAGCCATTATTGGTAATACAGGCACCATCTTTATTGTTTTTTTCAAAATAATCTTTTATAGTGGCACATGGGGTAGATATATGGAATGATTTTCTTTCTTCTATTATATTTCCTATGTAGTGATAGGTGCTTTTATGAATAAAGGAACTATTTAGGAAATCATTATATTCTAATATTATGCTTTTAATGTTTTCCGGTATTTCTACAAAATCTTCGGTAGGTTTTTGCAGAAAGTACCCTTGCCCCCCATATACTCCTAAACGAATCAAAGTTTCTAATTCTTCCTTTGTCTCAATACCTTCAGCAATTAATTTGAAATTCGTAGACGTTGATAGATTAACAAAGGCATTGACCATTGATTGTTTGAAGGTATCCTTGTCGATATTTCTTATTAAATTCATGTCAATTTTTATAAAATGGGGATAGATATCTTTTATTGTCTTTATTTTAGAATATTCGCAGCTAGTATCATCAATGGCAACTCTATAACCTTGGTTGTTATAGTATTGTAAAGCAGATTTGAAATTATGATAGTCTTTAATAGCAGTTTTTTCATTAATTTCAAATATTATTGAGCTAGGTGTAAGGTTATAATCACTTAACAATTTCCTGGTAAATTCTCCTTTAAAATTGTTATCACTAACAATATCAGGACCAACATTGATGAAAAGTAGTTGGTTATTTTTTAATTTCTGAGCCTTTTCCATGGCTTTTTTTCTAAATAGCATATCTAATTCCAGTTGTTTATTTTCTTTTCTTGCAACTTTCATTAAATCCAGTGGAAGGTGAAGCAATGAACCTATCGGGCCTCTGTTTAAGGCTTCATATCCAATAATATCTCCGGTTTTCATTGAAACAACAGCTTGAAATAGAGTCGTAACATTTTCCCCATCTAAAATATTATAGAGCTCATCATTATGGTTCATAATTTTCCCTCAGCTTTCAAGATTTGCTATTTTAGTAGATACTATATTTTATCAATAATTTGATACTTTTGGATTATATATTTGTTAAATCTCATAACTTAGGTTTTGAAATGAAAACATGTTTATTGAAGAAATATAGAATTTTATAAATAGTATTTTAGTACTATTAGTATTATATCAAAAAAGAAAGACTAAAAACTATTTTTACTCTAAAAGTTTTATTTAAACATATTTATATTTTAACTAGGATATTATGCTAGTCTGTATATCTAGGTAATTTTACCTAATATTAACAATTGCTTAACAAAAAATTTACTTTTATAAGTTAAATTTAAATAGGACTTCATCTTGTCAAATTTTTCTTAAAGAAATTAAAGTAATTGTAAAAATAGTTTGTTTTTTATAATATGTTTACAGCAGTTGTGAATTTTTACAACTGACTATAATATAAAAATTTGAGGAGGGTAAAAATGTTTAACAAAAAATCATTTACTAAGTTTGCTATTGCATTTATGTTGATTGGCCTAGTTGCCCTTAATGGAGCAATTGGATTTGAGGGCGCAGAAATCTTTAGACCTACTGTTGTAGAAGCAGCTTCAGATGCACCTAAGTATGTATTTTACTTTATAGGCGATGGCCTAGGAGCATCACAAAGACAAATTGCAGAGTATTACAAACAAGAAGTAACTGGAGATAAAAATGTAAAATTATTGATGAATACTTTTCCAGTTGCAGGTATTAATACTACACATTCTTCAGATTCTTTAGTTACGGATTCAGCAGCGGCAGGAACTGCTCTAGCTACAGGTCATAAGACAAATAATGGTGTGATTTCTAAACTTCCCGATGGAAGAGATGTAAAGAGTTTAATTGAAGCTGCGGAAGAAAAGGGAATAGCTACTGGTATAATAACTACTACTAGAATTACCCATGCTACCCCTGCAGTATTTGCATCCCATAATGAAAGTAGAAACAATGAAAATGAAATAGCAGTAGATTATTTAGATAGTGGTGTTGAATTCATTGCTGGTGGTGGAAATAGACATTTTGTACCCCAAAATTGGAAGTGGGGTAAATCAAAGAGAAAAGATGATAAAAATCTTTTATCTGAGTTTAATGACTTAGGATATAGGGTCTTTGAAAGTGCTGATAGAACTGCGGACTTTAGAAAGTATCAACCAGAAGGTAAGGATAAGGTGATAGCTACATTATCCTATTCCCATTTACCCTACGAAATAGATAGAAAACAAACAAATGATACTCCAAGTTTAGCTGAAATTACTGAAAAAGGAATAGAAGTTTTATCAAAGTACGACAATGGTTTCTTCTTAATGGTTGAAAGTGGAAGAATTGACCATGCCTGTCATGCAAATGATGCAGCGGGCTCAATCCATGATACTTTAGCCTTTGACCAAGCTCTTTTAAAAGCATACGAATTTTACCAAAAATATCCAGAAGAGACTTTAATAGTAGTTGTTGGGGATCATGAAACAGGAGGTATGGGCCTCGGGTTTTCAAAAAACTACTTCTTAAAACTAGAGGAAATAACAGATATTAAAGCATCTGTAGATGATGTGTTAACAAGGAAATATGATGGAAATAGAGAAGCTTACTTTAGTTATATAGCAGAAAACTTTGGTCTAAATGATTTAACTGAAGTAGAAAAGGCCAAAATAACTAAGGCTATGGATTTAGCCGATAATGGAGTAGAGTATGACGCTGCAGTATACGGACCAGATTACTATGGACCTGTGGCAATTGCAACTACCCATGTTATTTCTGCAAGAGCAAATATTGAATGGACTACTTTCGCTCACTCTGCAACGTCTATACCAATGTCATCAATAGGTTTAGGAGCAGAGCATTTTGGGGGATATAAGGATAATACAGAAATTGCTAAGGCTATGGCGAACTTAATGGGATTTGAATTAACGAAATAATTCAAAGAATGATTTTAAATTTATATAAATAGCCAGGATACATTAATCCTGGCTATTTTCCATATTATATAAACTGAGACTCATTATTAAAAGAGATTTATGATTAAAAGTCTATAACTAAAAATTTATGAGAGCTGTAGTTAGTCAAAGAAAACAGTTGGCTTCATATGGACAGCTGCTGTAGGTGATTTTACTAATTCACAGCCTCTAATTAAGATTATATAGAAAATAATCTAGAAAGGAAAAGTATAATGGATTTCACTATGTTTCCATTATACAAGGTGAATTTTATGAAAAAAGTTATGCCGATTTTATATATAATTGCCTTGATTGGGCTAATGTTGGGGTTATTGGTCTATGAAAATCCACAAGAAGAAGCTTTAGATAATCAATTTGAAGTCAAGGCAATAGTTTTAGAAACCGATGAATCAGAGGTTATTCAATCGGGGATATCTAAAATCGGTTATCAGTCTTTATTAGTGGAAGTTATTGAAGGTAAATTTAAAGGACAGCAAATAAGAGCAGTAAATCAATTACTTGGAAAGCTAGATTTTGATAATTTCTATATGCCGAAGGATAAAATTATAGTTGCGATTTTAGAAGAAAATAGTGAAATAATAGACGCTAAAGCAATTGATATTTATAGGCAAAACTGGCAGTTAGCACTTTTTGGAGTATTTGTTTTATGTCTTATAATTTATGCTGGATTTACTGGAATTAGGGCACTATTTTCATTTGTAGCAAGTCTGTTGATTATATGGAAAGTTTTGATTCCCGGCTTATTAGCAGGAAAAGAGCCATTGATTTTAACTGCTACAGTTTTAACATTATTATCTGCAATCATCATTTTTTCAGTTGCAGGGTTTACAAAGAAAGGATTTTCAGCATTTGCGGGTACCATGTGTGGATTGTTTATAACTATCGGTATAACTATATTTTTCGGTGGTAGGTTGAAGCTCTATGGAATGACATCACCCTTTGCTGAATCATTGCTTTTTAGCGGGCATCTGGGCTTGAATATGAAGCATATATTTTATGCTGCTATAATTATCGGGGCCTCTGGAGCTGCTATGGATATAGCCATGGATGTTGCGGCTTCCATGGAAGAGATAAAAATAAAAAGACCTGATATTGGTTGTAGAGAATTGATAAATTCAGGATTTAATATAGGTAAAGCAGTAATTGGTACAATGACTACAACTTTATTACTTGCTTATTCAGGAGGATATTTGACTTTACTTATGCTTTTTATGACCAAGGATGTTAGTTTTGCCAGGATAATCAATCTTAAAATAGTAAGTGCTGAGATAATGAGAACAGTTGTTGGAAGTATAGGTTTAGTCTTAGTTGCACCTATGACGGCAATATTTTCGGGATGGATTCTATCCACTGATTATAAGGGTAAGTTTAATACAGTTAGTATAAATGAAAATAATAGTAAAAAAATAGCAGTGGATATTTCGAAAAAATAGTGAAAATTTGAAAAAAGTTTCCCTTTGACAGTTTCTGATTCCTAGAAGTTTTTGTTATTTCCATTATCTTGTGCAAATACAATATATTAAAAGCAGGATTTATAATAATTATAAAGAAGGGTATTAAGGTGGTGTGTTATATATAGATGAGTGAGTTACAAACTTAATAAACGAAAGCAGGCACTGAGGTTTCCTTTAGAGCGATTTTTATGAATCTGTTTTACCTTCTATTATCTATCTATAAACAGATTTATAGCATGAGCCTAAAGGATTCTCTGTGGCTGCTGAAGTAAGCTAACATTCTCAATTTCTCTTCTATATAGATAACAATTATAAAATTTACTCTATCTAAGAAATTTTTTAATATATATACAAAAAAGTTGTACCCCTTAGTAGAGAATACAACCCCTTTTTCTTTTACAGCGTCCTTTACAAAAGTTACTTTTATCCACACAAAGTACATCTGTAGAGTCACACTTTGGACATTTATGAATTTCATTTTCATAGGGCTCACTATAAATATTCCCACAATTTTCACATTTATACTTACATATATTAAATGTGTAATTT
>JAKSBP010000356.1 GCA_022361035.1 Clostridia bacterium | reverse complement strand
GCGAGGGTAGCTCTTGAAAAGCTTATTCTTGATGGAAGAATACATCCAGCTAGAATCGAGGAAATGGTTGAAAAAGCAAGGAGAGAAATAAATAATCACATCAAGGAAGAGGGCGAAAAAGCAACTTTCGATTTAGGAATTCATAATCTTCATCCAGAGTTAGTAAAACTGCTTGGTCGCTTAAAGTATAGAACTAGTTATGGACAAAATGTTTTACAACATTCTATAGAGGTTTCCTATCTTGCAGGATTAATGGCAGCGGAGTTAGGTGCAGATGTAAAGATTGCGAAACGCTCTGGTTTGCTTCATGACATTGGAAAAGCAGTTGACCACGAAGTAGAAGGCACTCATGTTGAAATAGGTATTAATTTATTAAAAAGGTATAGAGAGTCTAAGGACGTTATACATGCAATGTCTACACATCATGGTGATTATGACCCTCTAACAATAGAGGCCGTATTGGTTACTGCAGCAGACGCTATATCGGCTGCTAGACCAGGTGCAAGGAGAGAAACTCTAGAAACCTATATTAAACGTTTAGAAAAGTTAGAAGAAATTGCAAATTCTTATGAAGGTATAGAAAAGGCCTTTGCAATTCAGGCTGGTAGAGAAATAAGAATAATGGTTAAGCCTGAAGATGTAACCGATGATAATATCGTATTATTAGCAAGAGAAATTAGTAAAAAAATTGAAAATGGCCTTGAGTACCCTGGTCAAATAAAAGTAAATGTTATTAGGGAAACAAGAGCTATAGATTATGCAAAATAATAAGAAGCTATCATATTGATAGCTTCTTTCAGATTGTAGAGATGGTAGGTATACTGACCCAAAATTTGAAAATTGATATGTGATTACTATATTATCACAGTATTCAATTTGCTCAATTATTAGAAAGTTTTTAATTTATATAGATTTAAGCAGGAATTTTTTTCTTTACGTAGAATAATAGTAATTAGTGGAAATCTATTCATATTTTAACTCATTAATTTTTTATGTCTGTGGGTTAATAATTAATCAAAACACTAATTAATCAAAATTCCTAAAGGGGGCTTTAATCGATGGAAGTATTAAAAGTATCAGCAAAATCAAATCCAAATTCAGTTGCAGGAGCATTAGCTGGTGTTCTTAGAGAACGTGGAGCTGCTGAAATCCAGGCTATAGGTGCAGGTGCTCTTAATCAAGCAGTAAAAGCAGTGGCAATCGCTAGAGGATTCGTTGCTCCTAGTGGTATGGATTTAATTTGTATTCCAGCGTTTACAGACATTGAAATCGACGGCGAAGAAAGAACTGCTATTAAACTTATTGTACAACCTAGATAACATGTGAAAAACCTGTTTTTTAGCAGGTTTATTTTTTTGCCTTTAATTTGACTGTTCTTAGAAAAATAATGTTAACTATATATAGATGTGTGATAGAGAATGTTAACTTACTACAGCAGCCACTGAGAATCCTTTAGGCTCATGCTATAAATCTGTTTTTAAATAGATAATAAGAAGGTTAAACAGATTTATAAAAATCGCTCTAAAGGAAACCTCAGAGTCTGCTTTCGTTTATTAAGTTTCTTAGTCACACATCTATATATAGATGTGTGATAGAGAATGTTAACTTACTCAGCAGCCATTGAGAATCCTTTTAGCTCATGCAATAAACCTGTTTTTTTATATTTTCAAGGTTAAAGCAGATTCATTGAAATCATTTATGATGAAATATCATAACTCCCTAAGTATTGAAAATTATTAGCATAAAGGGCTAATATAGTAAAAAACTAATTATAATAGGGACTTTTATCTACTTAAGGTCATTAAATACATAATATATTGTCACTTTAAGCTATATAGGGTATAATACTATATGTGAATATGCGAACATTATTTTTAAATTTATAATAAATGTAAGGAGTGATCTAGTGGCATCTTTATATGAAAATCCTCTCATAAGTAGATATGCAAGCGAAGAAATGCTTAAACTTTTTTCTCCTGATACTAAGTTTAAGACATGGAGAAAGCTTTGGATAGCTTTAGCTGAGGCTCAAAAGGAGTTAGGACTACCAATAACAGATGAACAAATTGAAGAGATGAAAAAGTTTCAGAACAATATAAATTATGAGGTAGCTAAAGACATGGAGAAGAAAACGAGGCATGACGTTATGTCCCATGTCCACGCGTATGGAAAGCAGTGTCCCAAGGCTAGGCCGATTATCCATTTAGGTGCTACAAGTGCCTATGTAGGAGATAATACGGATTTGATAATAATGTATGATGCTTTAAAAATTGTTCGTAAAAAACTTATTAATTGTATAGACAGGCTCTCTAAATTTGCCTATGAATATAAAGATATGGCTACCCTAGGATTTACCCATTTTCAGCCTGCTCAATTAACCACAGTAGGTAAAAGGGCCACCCTTTGGCTTATGGATTTATTATTAGATTTAGAGGATATAGAGGGCCTTATATCGAAGATGATGTTTAGAGGAGTGAAGGGTACTACAGGAACTCAAGCCAGCTATTTAAAGCTATTCGATGGCAATCATGAAAAAGTTAAAAAACTAGATGAGTTAGTAGCAAAGAATCTAGGTTTTCAAAAGACATTTCCTGTGTCGGGCCAAACATATACAAGAAAACTTGACTATAAAGTCCTAGCAGTATTAAGTGGAATTGCTCAAAGTCTTCATAAGATGACTAATGATATACGTCTACTTCAGCATTTAAAGGAAGTAGAAGAGCCCTTTGGAGAAAAACAGATAGGTTCTTCAGCAATGGCGTATAAACGAAATCCAATGAGAAGTGAAAGAATTGCCTCCCTAGCTAGATATGTAATAGCCAACACGCAAAACCCTGCAAATACTGCTGCTACCCAATGGTTTGAAAGAACTTTAGATGATTCGGCAAACAGAAGAATCTCTATACCTGAATCCTTCCTATGCATAGATTCAATCATAGAGATAGCTATAAATATATCCTCAAGCTTAGTTGTATATCCTAGGGTTATCGAAAAGCGTATTAGAGAAGAATTACCATTCATGGCAACGGAAAATATAATGATGGAAGCCGTTAAAAAAGGTGGTGATAGGCAAGAGCTCCATGAGAAGATAAGAATACATTCAATGGCCGCTGGAAAAGTTGTTAAAGAAGAAGGTAGGGAAAATGATTTACTGACTAGAATAGCCCAAGACCATGCATTTAACCTTTCAATGGTAGAAATAGAGAGTTTGATGGATGCAAAGCTATTTATAGGTAGAGCACCACAGCAGGTAGAGGAGTTTATTGAGGAACATATAAAGCCGATTTTAGAGGCCAATAGCTGTATTTTAGGTGTGGATGTGGAGTTGAAGGTTTAAATAGTCTAATTAAGCTAAAGGCTGATTTTAGAGTTTTCTAAATCAGTCTTTTTCTATCTCAGTACTATTTTTATAAATCTTTTATATCTATTATTAAAGGAAATATGTGAGCTATAAAGAATTAATTTATCATATATAATTAAATCTTATAATGTTAGGATGTATATAAATGTGTGAATTTAAATATGCAGATATTTTTTGTTTTGATTATATTAAAGATAATGATGAACATATATCCAGTGAGATGCTTTATAGAAAAATAAAAGATAATGAAGTGATAATAGCCAAAATAGATAATAGAATAATTGGTTGGCTACGATACGGTTACTTTTGGGATAGCATTCCATTTATGAATATGTTAATGATAGATAAGAGATATAGAAGAAAAGGAATCGGAAAGAGCATGGTTGAATTTTGGGAAAAAGAAATGAAAGTCAAAGGATATAAAACCCTTATGACTTCATCACTATCAAAGGAATTAGCTCAACATTTTTATAGAAAGTTAGGTTATAAAGATGCAGGCAGTTTAATATTACAAAATGATGCATTAGAAATTATTTTCACAAAAGAAATATAGAAACGGGGTAGGATTACGTAGTGGAACTTAGTAGACTCAAAGAATTTGCCCATATAATAATTAACTTGCCTGAAAAACCAATATACGAAAAGTCCGATTTATTAATAGATAGTCTCTTACTACATAGAGATAGAAACATTGAAATTTATTATTCAACCCATAATGAATATATAAATGAAGGAGCAAAAATTATTCTAGTGGGAATAACACCTGGTTGGACTCAGATGGAAAAATCAATTAATATTGCAAGGCAGTGTCTACTTGAAAGTAGGAGCTTTGGGGAAATAGCTAAGATTTCAAAGGAGTATTGTAGATTTTGGGGAAGTATGCGTAGCAACTTAATAACTATGTTAGATGAATTAAATTTAAACCAATATCTAGACATTAAGAGCTCCTCAGAATTGTTCCTAGAATCGAAGGAGTTACTTCATACAACATCTATGATTTCATATCCTGTCTTTATCAATGGAAAAAACTATAGTGGACACAGCCCTGATTTTATGGGTTCAGAGCTACTCAAGAAATATATATTCAATTCCTTCAAGAAGGAAATTCGTACTTTAGAAAACCCCTTTATTGTTCCCCTAGGTAAATCCGTTGAGAGGGCACTTAAGCTATTAATAGTAAGGGGAGTAATAGAAGAAGAGCAATGCCTATTTGGATTCCCCCATCCCTCAGGTGCAAATGGTCATAGACTAAAGCAGTTTAAGAAAAATAAGGAATCCATGATGAAGAGTATAGAGAGATATTTTAAACAGTTTAAAATTCTAAGGACAAGGAGAAGGTGAGTTTTGAAAAAAATTATCATATTAATCTTTTTGCTTTTATTTATCAGCTTTTCTATAAGTATTTATACCAAGCCTGAAGAGATTGACTTATGCTTATCTGGGACATTTTTCATATTGGAGGATGAAAGTTACCAGGAACCTGTTGAAGTATGTATAAAGGGACAATATTACAACAATATTATTAGAGGTAAAAAATTTGATGGAAAAATACATCTTAATAACTATAACTATAGAGGAATTGAGTATTTCGACAATCAGCTATTATCTAATATTCCTATCGAATTTGACAAATATAATAGGGGGTATTTAAATCCTTCTTCTCCCTTTGCTCACCTTTATGGAACAATGTATATTGATGATGATTTTTCTAGCTTTTTTATTAGAGTTGGTGGAAGGCGAGAACCTAAAAATAATGAAAATAAAATTTCTTATAATAATCTTTGCTTATCAGCACCAGCGTCCAATAGAGATGAAGCGGTGAGCATATACGAGGAAATATGGAAATTTGTAGTTGAACAATCTGAAGAAAACGAGAAACTGCAATAAATAAGGGACTAAATATTAGTTTCAAAAAGAAGAGAAGGTTGGTCAAAAATTAATTTGTATAAAGTTTAAATCATCACATTTTATAGATGTGTGATAGAGAATATTAACGTACTCAATCAGCCACAGAGAATCCTTTAGGCTCATGCTATAAATCTGTTTTATAGATAGATAGTAGAAGCACTCATCTATAAAAAAATAGCAGCCTAAAATATTATTTCAGACTGCTATTTTTATAAACTCAAAATCTATTTAATAAAGAACAACAACGCTTCCACCTGGTATATGTCCAGTTATTCTTCCCCCTGAAACATGTAAGGTGCAGCCGGATGAGGCCCTGTTAGAGTAAGAACCGTTTGATAGATTGGTAGGAGAGTCAATGTAAGTGCTGCCACCTAAATTGACAATAACCATACCTGAATTGCCTCTTTCAATAAGGATGGTTTCTTGCCTTGTCCATCTCAAGTATTCACCTTTTCCTACCATTGCGTTTCTAAAGGCGTTAACTGCGGCTATATCTCTGTCTTTCCATAGATTTTCAAATGGGCGAGCTAAATAACGCACTGCTAAGTCATCACGGGCAGCGATTATGGAGTAGGCCATCTTCCTTTCCCAATCACCCATATGGGTTGATGCACCATGCTCATAATCATCATGGTTTTCAACATAAGCTAGAGCTTGACTTGGAGGTATGTTGCGATCTCCATGATTAATATGTAATAAATGATATAAATATTTATTGTTTACTGCATTTCTTAAAGTGCCTCCATAGCCGTGGGCAGTAATATCGAAATACTGTCTATAAGCCTCATCATTATCTCCTCTATCAGGTATTACTTCACCAAAGAGATACAATCTGTGTCTATTTTTTATATTTCCTAATACATTATTCCAATAGTTACCAGCCCATGATTTTCCATAATCCTCACCACGGTCAGTCTCAATGTGTTTAGCAGCATCAAAACGGAATCCATCGGCACCTGCATCAACGCACTTATTTAAAAATTCGATATGCCACTGTTGAACATCAGCTCTTTGGGTTGCTAAGTCAGGAAGATTTCCAAGATTACGCTGGGTTACTTGCCAACGATCTCCATAATCTTGACAAGAACCTAAATTATGATAAAGATAAGATTTCTTTAAGAAATCTGCCACTGCATCATCCCATTGACCATCATTTCCATTATCGGCTACATGGTTTAATACGACGTCAACGATAATTTTTATACCATATCGATCTGCTGCATTACATAATGACCTAAAGTCACGGTAGCTTCCCAATTGGGCATTACCGATTTCATAGTTACAGGGTTGATAGAGGAGCCACCATTCTCCAGTGTTACGTTTTGTTCCCTGTATAGGGGAAACTTGTATAGAGTTAAACCCAGCAGCTGCGATTTGAGATAAATTGCTTTCTATATCTCTAAAACGCCAATTATATGCATGGAACATGGCACCATCCTCTGCACTGTTTGGCAGTGGAGCACCTATTGCTATGCCTTGGGTACCAATTTGACCAAATAGTGTGCTAGTAAAGAAAACAATCAAAAATATAATGGTTAGAAACTTATTTTTTCTCATAACTCAAAACCCCCTTTTTAAAAAAATGTGAAACTCTTTGGTACTTAATATTAATATCTTATTTTCATATATCACTTCCTTCCTGCAAACATTAACGAAAACGTTTGCACAACTTGGTATTATTTTACCATTTATTGTAAACGTTTTCAAGATATTTTTGTAATTAAATCCCAATTTTTTGTATGATAAAGATAAACAAAACCAACTTTAGGGTTTAATAAATTTCAAATCCTTAAAATTCTTACTACACTAAAAGAAAAGTTTTCCATAGCAAGGAGGGGATATGGAAGCGATAAAGAATTTATATTTATATACAAATTTATATGGAGGATTTTATGTTAGCCTATATAATAATTTTCACAGTATTTATAATCATGGTTACTCTTATCATTTATCTATTTAAAAGAATAATTTTTTTAAAAGAGGAGCTCTTAGCACTTAATGAAATTGCTATTTCATCTGAAAAAAATAATCTTCTTAGTAACCTTCTTAATCTGTCCTTTGAAAATGAAAGATTACCCATTCAAGCTAGGAAGATATGTGATGTTTTAATTTATTATTACAATATTGATTATTGTACGATTTTTACCTATAATAATAGAAATACCCTTGATATCGTTGCTACTAATATTACCAATAAATATCTTAAGGATGTTAAAAGCTATGGAAATCATGTCATAAAAACCATAGAAAGTAGGAAATCTGGGAAAATTATATATTCTGATTACCCTTTAGACTATCCATCAGCCAGTGATAGAAATATAAAATATTTTCAGCTTTTACCCCTTATTTCTAGAAATAAATTGATAGGGGCACTAATGATAGAAAATAAAAATGTATCTATATTAGATGGCAATGAAGTAGAATTCTTTAAAATTGTTGTAGAAAATATAACAATTCTTTTGCAAAATTTTATTTTTAATGATGATCTTATGAAATCAGCCATGGTAGATGGCTTAACAGGTGTTAATAATAGAAATTCTATGGATATAGAGTTAAGGGAAGTCCTTGAACTTCATAGAAGCAGCTATTCTAATTTCACAATTGTCATCTTCGATATAGATTACTTTAAAAGGTTTAATGACACCTATGGTCATGCTTTTGGTGATATTGTACTGAAAAGCGTAGCACAATTTATTAATAGGAATATAGGCCCTGATGATACTGTTTATCGTTATGGCGGTGAAGAGTTTCTTATTTGTTTTACCAAAGCCTCTAGTGACGATATATATTATAGGATTGATGAAATTAGAGAAATGTTATCCCAGTTGAAGCTTACAAATGATTCAGGGGTAACAACATCAGTAACAGCTAGCTTCGGCATAGCTGAATATCCAATTCATGGACATAACATAGATACCCTTATAAAAAATGCAGATAGGGCTCTTTATTATTCTAAAGAAAGGGGAAGAAATAGAGTAACTATTTATGATGATAATTTATAACCCCATAATAGCACCCATAAAAATATTAAAGGAGAGAAGGATTTGATTAAGGATGTTGGCTGTTTGATTATTCATGGTTTTGGTGGTAGTTTTGAAGAAGTAAAGTATTTAGCTAACTACCTAAAACTGAAAGGATATAATGTTTTATGTCCATCCCTTAAGGGGCATACAGGCTTAAAAAAGGATTTAATAGGTGTCACATATACCGATTGGATTAAATCAGCAGAGGAGGGCCTTATTAGGCTTAAGGAAGCCTCTCAAAGAGTATTTGTCATTGGCTTTTCAATGGGAGGTTTAATAGGTGTAAATTTATGTGAAAACCATGATATTGACGGATTGGTTACACTGAATACTCCTATATACTATTGGGATATAAAAAATATTTTTAAAAATATTATGATGGATATTAGGACAAGGAGTTTTGAAAATATAAAAAGATATATTGCCTCAAGTATAAAATTTCCTATGTCTGCATTATATAATTTTAGAAAGATTTTAAGTATAACAAAACCTAAAATAAATGAAACAAAGTGTCCCATATTTATTGTACAGGGGGAAGATGACGATACTGTGCAAAAAATTAGTGCAAAATATATATTTGACGAAATAGGTTCACAGAAGAAGAAATTAAAGTATTATGAGAATTCTGGTCATCTTATATTGGCCAGTCCAGCAGCTAAGGAAGTTAGCAAAGATGTTGAGAACTTTTTTTGTAGCATTTTAAAGGATGAGCTTTAGTGTTGCTTGCCTATGGCATCAGGATAGAGTAGTAGATAAAATCTATAATTAAGGGGCTATCTCATAAAAATATTTTATAAGTTTAGCCCCTAGGTGCTTCAGAATGAAGCTTAAGGTTTTGAAATCAAAAGCTTTGACTGTTATCCATATCTTCTAAATAGCCTTAAACCTACATTGACCATACTTCTGTGTTTGTGGAAGATATAGCTGTAGCTCCGGCCTTTAATGCAGCAATGACATCGTCCTTATCGCAAACTAAACCTCCGGCTATTATAGGTCTATGACCTTTTTCGGAAACCCAAGAAATTACCTTTGGCCAACCTGGTAAAATCTCTATACAATCTGGTTTGGAAATTTCAACTTGTTTATCAAGGTTATGAAAGGACATGGAATCAATTAGGAACAATCTATGAATTGTGAAGAGTCCTTGGGACTTAGCTGCTTTTAGCATAGATGCCTTGGCACTTAAAATGCCATCTGCCCCAGTGTTTTGTTTTAAGTATTGAATGACAATATCTTTATGGGAAAAGCCATCAAGAAGATCAACATTGATGAACGCCATTTTTCCAGCTTCTTTTATTTTTTGTACAATTCCACTGATATTTAATACATTGCCATATAAAATAAAAACGATTTTACAATCAGAAGCTAAAACAGCCTCTAATCCTTTATTATCCTTTATGCCAGGAATAATTGGATTGTCTTCTAATATTTTATATAAATTATTACCCATAAAACCCCCCAAGAATATATGATATATTTTGTTTAACATCACTATTATACATTATATTCTAATATTTACAAAGTCGTTGGTAGGTAAAAGTATCTTCTTCTAATTTTTCCTTACAGGTACATGGACTATTACAAAAAAGCTCCTTTAAAAGGGAAGGTGAAGATTGTTGGCAAATTAAAATCTAGCTCTAGTTAATTTAACCAAGGCTCTTTACCTATTTCTACTCCCTGAAAAGGTGCTTTTTTATTATAGAATTATCTCCTAGAGATAAATTATTCCTTATCTATATGTGTATAAGTATTAAACTTTTCAGGCTTACCCATAATATGAATCAATGAAATAACACTTAAGATTCCTAGGAAGAGGGCTGGGAATCCTCCCAAATATGAAAGCATCCTAATACCATCTATTCCAAGGGTTGCAATAAAGATCAGGGCCACAGAACCAACGATAACTCCCCATATAACCTTAATATATAGTGGTGCTTCCTGACCCCCGTCTGTTATACCAGTTGTACAGATACTAGCCATGGCATTTGTAGTTGAATCAGTGGCTGTTACGAATGAAATAATTACTGCAATTAAATAGATACCTATTAATAGTCCGGATAGGGGTAAGCTCCCTAATACAGCATATCCCGCCGCCGCAGAGCCCTGTTCATTCATAATTCCAAGGATATCCATCTGTCCAGTCATTTGTAGATTAATAGAGGTCCCGCCTAAAACTGTCATCCAAACTGCACTGAAGATGCTAGGAATTAAGAAATTCATTGTAATTACTTCCTTTACCCTGTATCCATAGGAAATTCTAGCTAAGAATACGGCGGTTACCGGTGCCCACGCCATCCAGTTTGACCAATAGAAGGTTGTCCAACCTGTTGCCCATGTATCACTTGCTGCTGCCCCTGTAAACAATGCTTTACTAAATATTCCCGATAGAAAGCCCCCAAAGGCTTCCGTTCCTAAGCTGAACATATATACGGTAGGTCCAAGTAATACGATTGCTGCAATAATTATGTAATATAGATATACATTTAAATCCGATAATATTTTAATTCCTTTAAAAAGCCCTGTACCGGAAGATATGATAAAAGCAGCAGTTCCAATTAGTGTTATAGCAATCCATAGTCCTTTATCGTTATCAATACCAAACAAGGCATTGATGCCTCCACCCATATTCATTACCGAGGTACCGAAGGATGAAGAAATAGCTGCTGCAACGGCAAATAGAATAACTGCATCTACAATAGTATTAAATTTCTCCTGATAATCTTTCTTAAGAATCGGTGCAATTTCTGAACCTACACTAAATGTCCTTTTCATATTATAATAGGCAAAGGCAAAAACGATTGTAGGCACAGTATAGATTGCATAGGGTATGAATGTCCAATGAAGGAAAAGGGTTTCCATAGCAAACTTAGCTGATGCTGGGGACATTGGCTCAATACCCAGGGATTCCGGTGGGTATGCAATATGCCAAATTGGTTCAGCCG
Organism: Clostridia bacterium; assembly: GCA_022361035.1. Lineage (GTDB taxonomy): Bacteria > Bacillota > Clostridia > Peptostreptococcales > Caminicellaceae > JAKSBP01. The sequence goes on along the minus strand of JAKSBP010000356.1, from coordinate 12,080 downwards.
TTCCCCAAAATAAAATCCCTGCTGCGATAGTGGTACAGAGGGTTATTGCAAACCATGATGGTTTTTTAAGTAGTGGCTGTGCTTCGGGTCCACCTATCTTAACATTTGCCAGGGGTGAAAAATAAGCTGCTATAATTACCAAGAGACAAATAATGCCTGACAAACTAAACATCCAGCCACATTGTATAGTCATAAAATCCTTAGCTAAAGTGGTTACCTTTAGAAAGGACTCGTAGTTTATAAAGCTAAGGACAATGGAAATGAGCAGTAAAATAAATGCTGGAAAAAAAACGATGGGTTTGATACGGTTACTTTCTGACTTTGCTTTCATAAATACTCCCCCTAATTATATATAATTAACTGCATAAATAAAAAAAGAGAAAAGCAGACTTCAATTGTGAAGTCACTTTTCTCTCATTCTCTAGGCAGTAACTATCTTAATTATACATGTACAAATTATCCAAGTCAAATTCCAATCAAGGAAAAGCATCAAGGGAAGTAGAATGAAAGCTTTATAATCCATGACCTTGGCGATATTTAAAGAATATTCAAAAAAGTATTTCATTCCAAAAAACTATTGACATTTGTCGGAAGATTTTATATATTTTTAATATAATTACTAGAGCCGAGAGAAAAGTAATTTCCGTAGGGAATTCTACTTTTCTCTTGTTTTTTGTAAACTAAGCTAGGAAAACCTTTTACTATTAACAATAAAAATGGGGGTAGTTTAACTGTAATGTAGAATGAACAATCCCCTTTTATATTATTTGAGAGTTAAAGGATATACAAAAAGGGAGGAAATAAATATGGGCAATATCGCAGACTTTTCAATGGATTATTTTTCACTAAGAGGTAAAAACGCAATGGTAACAGGTGGAAACACAGGATTGGGTCAGGCCTTTGCCTTAGCCCTGGCAAAGGCTGGAGCTAATCTATTTATCCCCAGCATCGTGGAGGATGGCAATAGAACAAGGGATTTAATAGAAAATGAAGGGGTAAAAATGGAATTCATGAAAATAGATATTACTGAAAAAGGGGCAGCAAAAAAAATTATAGATTCCTGTGTTAATACCCTAGGCTCTATCGATATTTTAGTAAATAGTGCAGGTATCTGTAATCTTGCCTCCGTTGAAGAATTTGATAGAAGCCAGTGGGACCCAATGATTAGTGTGAATTTAACTGCAGCCTTTGAGCTAAGTTATGAAGCCGCCAAAAAAATGATTCCCCAAGGAAGTGGTAAGATTATTAACATATGTTCAATGTTTTCATTCCTAGGAGGTCAATGGTCTCCTGCCTATGCGGCAACAAAGCATGGTTTAGCTGGATTTACAAAGGCCTACTGTGATGAACTTGCACAATATAATATTCAAGTAAACGGTATTGCACCGGGATATTATGCAACTGAAATCACAGAGACCACAAGGAGTAATCCTGAAACAAATAAAAAGGTCCTTGACCATATCCCAGCCAATCGGTGGGGTGAAACTATGGATCTAATGGGAGCTACCGTTTTTTTAGCTAGCAGAGCGTCAGATTATGTAAATGGCCATATATTAGCTGTAGATGGTGGCTATTTAGTGAGATAGATGTAATAATGGGCAATTATAATGGTTTTACTTAAAACTGATAATTATAATAATTACTTTAAAAAGAAGAGGGAATGTGGTTAAGATGAAAAAAAAGTATATTGTAGGTGTAGATGGTGGCTCCCAAAGCTCAAAGGTTGTAATTTTTGACCTTGAAGGGAACATTGTCTGCCAAGGTAATCAAAGTTTAAGGCCAATGAGTTTAAGGGAGCCGGGCATTGTTGAACATCCCGATGATGATTTATGGGACTCAATCCTAGTAGCCTGTAAAGAGGCCATGGATAGTTTTTCAGGAGATGTTAAAGATATTATTGGATTAGGATTATGTACAATTCGGTTTTGTAGGGTTTTATTAAAGGAAGATGGCACATTGGCACAACCGGTGCTAAGTTGGATGGATGCAAGAGTGTCTAGGCCCCACGAACATGTAAATCCATTAGTAAAGTATGTTACCACCACCACAGGTTATATTACCCATAGATTTACAGGTGAATTTAATGATACCGCAGCAAATTATCAAGGACAATGGCCAATTGACACAGACACATGGCAGTGGAGTGAAGACCCTAAGATATTTAAGCATTTTAATATTCCTAGAGAAATGTTATTTAACTTACAAATGCCGGGAACTATTTTAGGATATGTCACAGAAAAGGCGGCAGTGTTAACGGGTATTCCCGCTGGAATCCCTGTGGTTACAACTGCTAATGATAAGGCAGTTGAAGCCTTAGGGGCTGGTTTAATGGGTGAAAAAACTGGACTAATTTCCCTAGGCACATATATTGCATCTATGGTACAGGGTAAGGAAAATCCTAAAAATGTGGCTAATTTTTGGACCAACTTTGCTTCTATTCCTAACAAGTATTTATACGAGAGTTATGGTATACGTAGAGGAATGTGGACAGTGAGCTGGTTTAAGGACCTTTTAGGTAATGAGATTAGTTTAAAGGCAGAATCCCTGGGAATTTCTCCAGAAGAATATTTGAATAGGGAAGCAGAAAAAACTCCCCCCGGTAGTGATGGATTAATGACAGTTTTAGATTGGCTAGCACCTACCGATAAACCCTTTAAAAAGGGCTTGATGATTGGCTTTGATGCTCGTCATACCAGGGCCCATATATATAGATCAATTCTAGAGGCCATAGCCCTAACTATTAAAAATTGTGCCGATGCCATGTGCGGTGAATTAAATATTGAACTTGAAGACATAATTGTTTCCGGTGGTGGGTCAAATAGCAACTTATTTATGCAAATCTTTGCCGATGTATTTGGAATTCCAGCATCTAGAAATGTAGTAAATGGTTCTGCAAGCTTAGGGTCAGCCATTTGTGTGGCCGTTGCATTGGGTGTATATAATAACTATGAAGCCGCTATTAAAAATATGGTAAGAATGGGGGATACATTCCAACCTAATAAAGAAAATACCGATTTATATAGGAAAATGAATAATGAAGTATATAAAAATATTACTTCCTACACCGATGAAATTTTTAAAAAATCATATCCCATATTCAATTGAGGAGATATCATAAGTCCTGGCTAGTGTAATTAGCACAACGGATCAATTCAAATATTTTGAACATTATAAATATTCAAAGGTTGACATATAGCCCTACATAGATTATACTGAATGTAGTTACCAAAAGAGATGAAGAGAAAAGTAACTTCCTTACAGATGATTACATCTGCTAAGAAGTTTTCCTTTTCTCTTTTTTGTTTGCAGATATCACTCTATGGACCATCAGCACTAGGAATTAAAATAAATTTCGAGTTGGTTATTTCTAACTAGTTCACATGAAAAATAGTAACCAAGAAAATCATTGAAAGGGGATTATTCATATGCCATTAACTAGGGAACAAGTTGTGGAGGGGTTAGTTAAAATTTTAGGAGTGGAAAAAGTTATCACAGATGAACAAGTGTTAAAGGAAAGTAGTATTGACCGTTTTAGAAAATACGAAGATATCTGTGGTGTGTATACACAACCTATTCCTGCAGCAGTAGTAAATGTTGAAAGTACGGAAGAAGTATCGGTAGTTTTAAAATTTGCTAATGAAAATATCATCAACGTAGTGCCAAGAACTGGTCATTCAGCCACTGAAGGGGGATTAGAAACCGCAGTAGAAAATTCAATCGTAGTTGATGGTTCAGGAATGAATAGGCTAATTAAAATTGATACATATAATATGCAAGCAACTGCAGAGTGTGGCGTTTCTTTAGAAGAACTTGAGAATAAGCTTCGTAAGCAGGGGTATACAACGGGCCATTCACCTCAATCAAAACCCCTTGCCCAAATGGGTGGATTAGTTGCAACAAGGAGTATTGGGCAGCTGTCAACATTGTATGGTGGAATCGAAGATATGGTAGTTGGTATAGAAGCAGTATTCCCAAATGGTCAAATTAGTAGAATTAAAAATGTACCCAGAAGAGCCGCAGGACCAGACATCAGACATATAATCATCGGTAATGAGGGGGCACTCTGTTATATAACAGAAGTTACAGTGAAAATCTTTAAATACATGCCGGAAAATAATTTATTCTATGGCTATACATTAGAAAACATGAAAACAGGTTTTGAAATCCTTCGTGAAGTAATGGTTGAGGGCTATAAGCCATCGGTTGCTCGCCTGTACGATCCTGAAGATGGTGCGTATCACTTCTCACATTTTGCAGATGACAAATGTGTACTAATATTTGTGGCTGAGGGTCCAAAGGCCATAGCCGAGGCCACTGGAAGGGCCATTGAAGAAATTGTAGGAAAATATGATGAGTGTAAAAGAGTAGATAGCCAATTAATTAAAAGATGGTTTGACAATTTGAACTGGGACCCGGCAAAGGTTGCTGAAGAGAGGGTTGAAATTGCAGAAACCCAAAATATAGGATTTACAACAGAAGTTTCTGGGAATTGGGATATAATTAATGATATTTACGAAGTTTGTATTGAAAGAATCCGTAACGAGATTCCAGATATCACATTAATAGGTGGGCACTCCTCCCACAGCTATATAAATGGAACAAATATGTACTTCGTATACTACTATAACCTTGTTGATATTACACCTGAAGAAGAGATTACAAAATACCACTATCCAATTCAGGATATCATTGTTGAGGAAACTTTAAAGGCTGGTGGCTCCATGTGTCATCACCATGGTGTAGGAAAACATAGAACGCATTTTATCAAAGAAGAATATGGGTCCTCATACCACATCCTTGAAACATTAAAGAAAGCATTCGATCCAAGGGGCATTATGAATATGGGAACTATCCTTCCCATTAAAAGATAAATGAAGGTATTAGTATGTTTTAAAGTAGTTCCGGATTTAGATATGCTGTCCAATGAAGATTGGGTAGTAGATTCAAATCTAAGTATTGATGTGAGCTTTGTAAAAAATATCTTGAACTGTTTTGATGAAAGTGCCTTAGAAATGACATTAAAGCTTTCTGATTATGTAAAGGGGCTGAATATTCCCATAAATCTTACTGCATTAACCATAGGAGATAAAAAATTAGACACCTATTTAAAGACCCTATATGCATTAAGGTTTGATAAAGCCCTACGGATTAACAACAATGAGGATATTAGGTTTTTACCACAAATAGTAGCCCATGTAATCTCCCAATATGTAAAGGAGATAAATAAACAGGATGTAATCATATTAGGTAGACAGAGCGGAGAAGGGGATAACGGAAAAACTCCTTTGTTAGTTGCCGAAATCTTAAAGTGGCCATGTATTACACAGGTGATTAATATTGAAGCCGATAAAGAGGATACTTTAAAGGTTACAAATATGGTGGATGGTGGGATATTGACCCAGATTATAAGGACACCCTGTGTGCTGTCTGTGGGGAATGCCCCCAATTCCTATATGAGGGTTCCAACCCTGAGGGATAAAATGAAATACGGGAAAAGGGAAATAGATGTTTTAGAAATAGATGAATTTAACATAAAAGCACTATTAGATACATGTCGGAATGAATGTGAACTAAAGTCTTTAGAAAAAATAAGTCATGAAAGGCAAGGGGTTATAATAGAGGGAAAAACTCCAGCTGAAAAGGCCCGAATCCTATATGATTCTTACTTAAAGGAAAGGTTAGAAAAGCTATGAAGTATACAGTGATATTAAATGGGTGCTCCAGCAGCTTTATATCCCAGGCAGAAGAAATAAGTGGTTTTTTATGGGATAATATAGGAAAGTCCATGGAAGGAGATACAGTTATCTTCTATAGTGAAGATGAGAAGAGGGAAGAATTAATAGAAAATTCTCCAACGGCCTTTGTTAGACTCATAAAAATTACGAGATATCAGCCTGAAAATGTTCTCGCAATATTAAAGGACCTTGAATTAAATAGGGAAGTAGACCTCTATTTATTTTCAAGGGACTTTGCAGGAAATGAATTATCGGTGCGGTTTGCCTATCGTATGGGGGGAAGCTCCTTAGTCTCTGTAAGTAAAATAGAGATAGGTAAAGGAATGTTAACCTGCTGTAGGCCAGCTTACTCTAATAATATGGAGGCAAAATTTACCTTAAGGAAAAAACCCTATTGTATAGCTATTGCCCAGGGATCTACCGATCATAAACTTACTTTAGACACTTCCCGTCAGGTCTTATCAGAAGTTGACATGACCAATATGTCAAAGGGCACTTTTATAAAAGAATATGAATTCAAAGGGGAAGAGGAAGCTAGTGGACTTGAACACAGTAAATTTATATTAATAGCAGGTAGAGGTGTAAAAGACAATAAGAAAATGGAGAGACTGAGGGAAGTCGCAAAGAAAACAGGGGCAGAGTTAGGAATAAGTCGACCGGTTGCAATGAAGGCTTGGGCTCCCATGAATCGATTAATAGGTGTATCTGGTGCCATGACAAAACCTGAATTATGTATTACAGCAGGAGTATCGGGGGCTGCTGCCTTTTTTGCAGGTATTGAGAAGAGCAAATATATTATTGCCATTAACACAGATGAAGAGGCTTCCATAGTCAAATCCTCAGATGTTGCCATTATAGATGATTATGAGATTGTCTTAGAAGAACTATTAAAGATAATAGAGACATCGGAAAAATAATGGGTATAGATTTTTATAGATGATTTGAAAAGGGAGATTTTTATGAAAAGACAATTGATATATCCAATGGAGGAAAAGTATCAAGAATATTTAAGTGATGAATCTAAAATGATGGGGAAGGCAAATAGCATATCCTTTCCCCAAAGCGAAGAGGAAATATTAGAAATCATTACTAAGATGAGGAAAAGCCACATACCTATTACAGTCCAGGGAGGTAAAACTGGAATTACTGGGTGTGCAGTTCCTTCAAAGGGACATATTCTCAATCTTTCTAATATGAATCGAGTAAAGGAATTCATAAAAACCGATGAAGGTAATACCTTTCTAAGGGTAGAATCGGGAATCACCCTTTTAGAGCTTAAAAAAGAAATTAGAAGGTTAAAGAATCAAGAGGCATTATTCTGGCCCCCTGACCCTACAGAATCCTCAGCTACAGTAGGTGGTATTGCATCCTGTAATGCAAGGGGGATTTCTTCTTATTTGTATGGAGACACTAGGAAGTACATAGAGGGAGCTAGGGTAATCCATTTCGATGGCACAATAAAAGATATAAGACGGGGAGAAATAGCAATTCCCTTTCTCGGCTTTGAAAAGGACTTATTAGACCTATATATAGGGGGAGAAGGGATGTTTGGAATTCTAACGGAACTCACATTAAAACTCCAGCCAAAGCCCAAGGAAATATGGGGCATCTCCTTTTTCTTTGAAAAGAAGGAAGATGTATTTGACTTTGCAGATAGTCTTATAAGGGAAAATTTACAAGGGGAGAAGGCAAATCTTGCAGCAATAGAATACATTGATAAAGTAACCATGGATGAAATACAAAAGAGAAAGGCATTTATGACAAAACTAAAGGAACTTCCAGATATAGCTCCGGAGTTTTGTGCCATGGTCTATATTGAAATTCATGGATGGGAAGAAGAGGCCCTTGAAGGTATTGCGGAAGTATTGATGGAAATGGCTGAAAATTGCAATAGTGACTCCAATAGAGCCTGGGCTCTATCGGGGGATACAGATATTGAGAAGATGAAGAACCTTCGCCACGGAGCAGCAGAATGTACTAATCTATTTATTGAAAAAATAAGACTTAAAGAGCCTCGTATTACGAAACTGGGAACAGATATGAGTTTAGAGGGGGAAAGTTTTAAGTCTGTTATCACCAAATACGAAACAGATATCGAAAACGAGGGGCTAAGGGCATGTATTTTTGGTCATGTAGGTGGGAATCATTTACATGTGAATATATTACCAGAAAACTATGAAGAGTATGAAAAGGGCCGAAGACTATTAAAAAAATGGGCTAAAGAAATAGGAGAAAAAAAAGGAAAAGTAGTAACGGAGCATGGGGTAGGCAAGCTGAAAAAATCTATCTTTCTCCAGACAGCATCTAGGGACTATATAGAAGAGTTAGAAAGGCTAAAAAATACCTATGACCCAATTAAAATGTGGAATCCAGGCAATATGATTGAAGAATAGGGGGCTTGAATACTCTATGATGAAAATTGCAGTTTGTATAAAACAGGTGCCGGCTTATTCCGATGGAATGATGGACCCTAAGACAGGTGTCATGTTAAGGGATGGATTAGAATCTATTCTAAATGTCTATGACCTGCCGGCCATAGAAACAGCCCTAAAAATTAAAGAGGAAGTAGGGGCTGATGTCCATATCTTTACCATGGGACCATCAAAAGCTTCAGCAGTTATAAGAGAGGCATATTCTATGGGTGCCGACAGAGGATACCTTATAAGTGATAAAAGCTTTTCTGGAGCCGATGTCCTGGCAACCTCCTATGCCCTTACCCAGGGAATGAAACTGGTGGAGGATTATGACCTTATTCTCTGTGGTAAACAAACTACCGATGGAGATACAGCCCAGGTGAGTGGGGCAATTGCAAAATGGCTTAAGATTCCCCATGTAAATTGGGTTACTAAGATTGTAGGGATAGAAAAGGACAGTATAACCGTAAGTCAGATGATGGAAGAGGAAATAGTTACACTAAAGATACCCTATCCCTGTTTATTGTCGGTGGAACCTTCTATTTTCATTCCAAGGCTTCCATCCCTTAAGCTTAAGATAGGGTCAAAGAAGAAGAAAATAGAAGTCTTATCCTTGGTGGATATGGAGGACAAGGAAGAAGGGAATTATGGTCTAGCCGGTTCTCCTACGAAGGTAGAAAGGATATTCCCAGTCCATAGGACAGAGCAGCAGAAAATTATAGAGAAGGACAGTAGGGAAGCAGCAAAATATATTCTAGAGGTAATTGAGAATATAAATAAGTAATGAGAAGGTATGGATATATGGCTGATATAATAATAGATATGGAAAAATGTATACTATGTGGAAAGTGCATAATAAACTGTCCCTTTTCTGCTATTGAAAAGTTTGATGATTATATTGTCCTTGGAGAGAATTGTAAAGCCTGTGGTCAATGTAGGGAAGTCTGTCCAGTAGAGGCAATAGGGATGGAAGAAAATAAAAAGGAGACTCTAGATAAAAATGAGTGGAGGGATATTTTAGTATATATAGAATACCATCATAATAGAGTCCATCCCATTAGTTATCAATTGATTGGAAAGGCATATGAGCTAGGGGTATCAATAGGCTATGATGTCTATGGTATTGTCGTAGGAAAAAATACGGAATTATCAAAGGAGCAGCTAAAAAACTACCCACTTAAAAAAGTATTCCTATACGAGACAGAAGAATATTTTAAATCGGATTTGTATGAAGAAATACTCTCAAGCTGTATTGGCAGTATAAAGCCCTCCGTTGTATTAATTGGTGGAACTCTAGAGGGAAGGTCCTTGGCACCAAGGGCAGCAATAGAATTTAAAACAGGATTAACGGCAGATTGTACAGAGCTTATCCTAGGGGAAAATACAGATTTAGTACAGATTAGACCGGCCTTTGGGGGAAATATTATGGCACAAATCGTAACTCCAGATACAAGACCCCAACTGGCTACAGTAAGATATAACGTTATGAAGCCCATAGAGCCTAGCCTTGACCATGAGGTTGAGTTTATCTTAGATGATGAAATAGGCCATAAAGCCAGCAGCAAGCTCACTATTCTAGACACAATCCCTACCCCTAAAATAAAAGGAATACAAGAGCAGGAAACCCTGGTTGTAGCCGGTAAAGGGGTGAAAAGGAAGGAAGATTTAGCTATGCTAGAGGAGCTAGCTAACCTTTTAGGCGGAGAATTGGCATCTACAAGGGGATTGGTAGAAAAGGGCTGGATGACCAGTGATAGACAAATTGGACTTTCCGGTCAGAGTGTAAGACCTAAGTTATTAATTACCTGCGGAGTTTCAGGTTCCGTACAATTTATGGCAGGAATAGGTGGGGCTGAAAATATTATTGCAATAAATAGTGATATTGATGCAAGGATTTTTAGTATTGCCCATTATCCAATTTTGGGGGATCTATATGAGATTATTCCGGAGTTAATAGGTATGATAGAGGAGAAAGGAAAAGCTATCTAAGTTCTATAAGGAGAAAAGAATATAAAAAAATAAAAATATTCTACCTTATTAAAAAACCACTAACTTACACTTAAAGTATAAATCTAGTGGTTTTTTCTCAAACTGTTAATTTAAAGTAAAGATAAATTCTTCTATTTCCATTTTTATACTATTTCTCTGGACTATTACTACAAATATTAACATCTTCGCCCATACAACCTATATCGGTTTTAACCCATACTTTCCCGTTAAAACATGCAGTATCATTTACAATTCCCCTACTAAGCTGTCCATCAACCTGTATGTGAACTCCAGATATTTCAAGGGATTTATCAATATCTACACTGTGTTCCGAAGAAGGCAAGCAATTTATCTTATTATCTCCAAAGTATAAACATATTGTATCTGACTGAGTAGATTTGAAGCTCAAATGGGAATTAATACTTGTACATGTAGAGGATGATATTTTATTTACATTATCCATTATAATCCACCTTTCATTATTTTTTGCACCAAAAATATTTTTTCCATTTTTATATTTTTTATTATCAAAAAAGTAACTGTTAAATATGTGTTTTATTAAATAAAGCAATTGAAAAAATAAACTTGATAAAGACTTATTAAAGCCATATTGAAAAGATACATAGAAGGGGATATGAGGATTTAGCTTAATGAAATTAAAAAATAAAAATATGTGGAAAAATATTGATTATTTATATTAATATGGTATAATAATAGGGAAGTTATTTAAACAACTTAATCAAAATAAAAAAATAAAAACAAAAATGAGGTGGGGTTAGTGGGAATAATAAAAACAGATATCTTTAAAAGAGAAAGGGTCTGGTTTAATGTAAACCTATCAACACCAGAGAGCGTTAAGGGACTATTAAAGCATAGGAAACAGCTGGATTTAAAGTTTGGTAGAAAATTCAATGATGTTAACCTAAGTACTACGGAGGTTGATTTAGCCCACCAAACAGATGAAGTAACCTGTCTATACATATGGATAGATGAAATACTAGACAGGATGAATATTACAAAGCGTCAGAAAGACCTACTAGATAGATTTATTAATAGCAGTAGTGAACTAGAGATAGCTATGGAAGATGGGCAGTCGGTACAAAACATCAATAGAATCATAAACACCATATGTAAAAATATTAGCGGTGAAGCTCTAAGGGATTGGCGTAAATGGGTTTATAAAGAAAAATTGGGTATGAGGACGAAAAATTGTTCAAAATGTAAAAGTGAACTTCCCGCAACTATTGAATTCTTTAGAGCTAGAAAAAATAGCTGTGGTGATGGTTTCTACAATCAGTGTAAAAAATGTGAAAGGGATGCTAAATGTGCCGAAAAATAGTTTAAAAAATCTAAGATAAAATCTATATTATTTATGAAGGGAGTTAATGATGTTTATGATGGAGTGTATAAAATTTCCAGAAATAAAAACGGAATATGACTATTTTACTATTGGAATTGAAGGTAGAAAAATTAAACTCACCTATAGAATCAGACAATATGTACTAATAAAAAAGCTTAAAAAGGCAAAACACCTTCAAAAAAAGGGTATTAAGCTTAAAATCTACGGAATCAAAAGAGATGATGGTAAGGTTGCCACAGCCTACTATAGACCCTATACAATTAAATTAACGAGTCTAAAAACTAAAAGAAGAATGATAGCTTTAATTTTAGGTATTTTAGTTGGAGATAAAGATATAACCCTTGAAGAGCATATTAAAGGGACATGGTTCAATAAAAATTTTCATAAAACAGCTAAGGATAAAATAGTAGATAAAGAAGCTAGAATCCTAGACATATTATCATCCTACTATTTAGGCGGATTAGAAGAGGAAAAAATACTTACGAGGGATAGGCAGAAAGCCATTGAGCAAAAAGAAATTATTACATTAGGTGTGATGACAAGACCTTGGTATGAAGGAAATCATAAAGAAGGGGAAGGGCG
>JAKSBP010000202.1 GCA_022361035.1 Clostridia bacterium | reverse complement strand
TAAAGGAAACCTCAGTGCCTGCTTTCGTTTATTAAATTTGTAAGACACACATCTATATATAGTAAAGCTCAATTTAGATTCTTTTCTTAGGAAAATATATTGTAATAATTCATTATTTAAGGAACTTTGATATTTTTTTAATTGCCTTTATAGAAGAGAGATTGAGAAAGCTAACTTACTTCAGCAGCCACAGAGAATCCTTTAGGCTCATGCTATAAATCTGTTTTTAAATAGATAATAAAAGGTAAAACAGATTTATAAAAATCGCTCTAAAGGAAACCTCAGTGCCTGCTTTCGTTTATTAAGTTTGTTAGTCTCTCTTCTATAATAAACCTGTTTCATCCTTGAATTTATATATATAAACAGATTTATTAGGGAAAATTAAAGAATATATCAAAGTTCCTAATTGTAAAAATTAATAAACTCTATATTAAATAAACCTTAGATGATAAAAACTAGATAATTTATCTCTATCAACCATATCCATAGTTTCAATTAACTCCTTATCCCAATCCTTCCTTCTAGGAGCCTTCATATAGTAAGTATATTCATCTATTACTTTAATATTATCATGCCATTTTGCTATCTCCTGAGCTGAATCGATGGCCCATAGAATCATATCGTTTTTCATTCCCACTTCTCTTACAACGTCATTGCAAGATTCTAACCCTTTTTGGGATACTGTATCAAAGAACATCTCTCCCCCCAGAAAATTATCTGCAAGTTTACAAAATAATGGTTTTAACTCTTCTTCTTCAAAATATATTAATACTCCAGCTGCCATAAAAAGTATATTATTTTCTTTTGAAAAATGTATTTCATCAAACCAACTATAATCAAAAATAGATTTTGAGATATATTTTCGACGTTCTGTTTCGGGCACAATTTTCTTTCTAAAATCTATTACATCTGGAAGATCAAGGTCATACCACATAATTTCCCCATTATCCACTCTGTCAAATGTAGTATCTAATCCACACCCCATATGCACTACCGTAGCCTTCGGATACCTATTAATAAAGTCTTCTATAGCTTCATCAATAGTTTTAGTCTTAATAGACCAAGATAAGGCATGATACTCACCAAGCTTTTCTTCAAATACAGAAAAATCATAATCTATCTTACTTACTATTTCAATAGCCTTTGCATCAAATACAAAGGGATTTTCTTTCTGACTCTCAAAGGCTCTCCCCCATAAAGGCAGAAGTAATGTTTCTGGCACTTCTTTTAATTCAAACTTGTTTTTAGCAGTCATAAGTATATCACCTTCTTTCATAAAAATCCTTATTATGAAATATTATACTTACTTTTTCTAATTTTGTCAATTTTTTCAAAATATTAACTAAACCCTTTTTAATTCTGTTCTGAGTATATTAAACTCTTTCCTAACCAATATAAACATCCAAATTGTTATAATAACATCGATACCCATCGTTCCTAAATAAACCCATCTTACTCCATAAAGTCTAGGTAAAATAAGCATTACAGGTACGAAAAAAACTAATTGCCGGGCAATTCCCAATATTGCCGCTGGCTTTCCTTTATCAATGGCGGGAAAGAATGTCATAGCCATAAACACTATGGGTAGAATAGGCAACACCCCCATGTAAACTCTAAAGTTAAATAGGCTTGCCCCATCAAATATTTTATTAGGAAACATAAAGCCAAGGGCAGTTTGGGGTGAAAGCATCATAACTAACCAAAACGGTAACATTAAAAACACACTACTTATAGCAAAGATTTTAAAGCTGCTTATAACACGTTCTTTTTTTTCTGCGCCATAATTGATACCAATAACGGGCTGAAGTGCCCTCATTAATCCAAATATGGGTGTCAATAACAGAGTGAAAATCCTATAAACCGCTCCATAAAAGGCTAAATCATATGTGGTTCCATATCTGGATAGGGCATTAAATACAACGATTGCCTGTATCAAGCCGGTTACAGCCATTATTAAAGATGGCATTCCCATGGAAATAATAGAATTAATAATCTTTTTATCCACTGCCACCCTAAAGGGATGTGCATCAAAGGAAGCCTTTCCCTTTGCAAAGTATAGAAGCCCTGAGATTGTGTAGACAAACATACCTAGATTTGTTCCCCAAGCTGCTCCTACAACTCCCATACCAAATATAACAATTAGAATATAATTAGCTATAATATTAACTACAAGACCTATACCCATCATTATTGCTGCTGATTTCATTTTTCCCTCTGCACGGACTATCATGTTTCCACCTAGGCCATGAATCCAGAAAAAAGAACCTATTACTGTTATTTGAAAGTAAGCTTTCCCTAGCTCTAGGGCTTCACCCACTCCACCCATAATCCTAACAAGGGATGTTGCCAAAAACCACCCGCATATCATATAGACTATAGATATTATAATAGATAGAAAATTTACATTTCCCATTAAATTTCTTTGGGTATATTTATCGTCGGAACCTAGGGCAATACTTAAGGCTGACCCAGCACCAACACCAATCAGGGAGCCAATACCAAGGGTGATTTGTGATAGAGGGTAAGCTAAGGAAACTCCCGCTAATGCAGTCTCACCTACGAATTGACCTACAAAAATTGCATCAAACACCGAATTTAATCCGTACAGTACCATAGCTATTACCGCTGGCCATGAAAGATTGAACATAACCTTCCATAAATTTTCTGTCAAAATTATTTGTTTTTGTTTATCTCTCTCGTTAAGTTGCACGCTCAAAATTATCACTCCTCATAATTATTGTTTCTAGATACATTTTTATTTGTTTTTTCATCAGATATTAATTTTCATTATCATTAATATCTGATAGATCACTTATAAAGATTAATTTACTCAAGTAGCCACTGAAAATCTTTTAAGCTAGCACTATAAACCTGTTTTGATATAATAGATAGAGATTACACAGGTTCATAAAAATCGCTGGGAAGGAAACCTTAGAGTCTACTTTCGTTTATTAAGTTTGTAACTCACTCATCTATAAAAAATTTTAAAATTTTTACTTTTACATCTTTGCAAACACCCTGTGGATAATTGACCGTCTATTCTTCAAAAAGTAAAAAATTTTGAGATTTATCTCAAATTTTTTATAATTCTTATTCTATGAAAATTTCAAAAAAGCAGACATGCTTACATATTTCTTAAAATTCTATTTTAAATCTTGATACTAGATATCCATAGATTGTGGATATATTCTTTTATGAAGTGGCTCAATATAATCGGACCTATATATCTCCTTAAAAGCCTCCCACATCTCTTCTTTTTCAAAACCATAGTTCTCAGCTATAAAGTCTTCACATATTAAATATAAATGAAAGACCATTCCTCCCACAAATATCAGCTCCAGTATAAATTTCATCCTTGCCTTTTCATCATGGGGAAAATGTCTATCTGCACGGCTTTTGATATAATTTAAAAAAGTCTCTGCATATTTATAAGCTTCATTTTCTTTATGGGTTCCCTTTAAAAACTCTTGAATCATAATACGAACTACATCGGTTCTACTTCTTAGTTTCTCAGCCATAACTTCCACAATATTCATCATTAATTCTTCAGTTAATTTTTCCCCACTCTCGGACATCCTATAATGGGTTTCATATATATCCTTTGTCCCCTCCTCTAATATCTCATTTAATATATCTTCCTTGCTGCTAAAATAATAATATACTAAAGACTTTGCCGCTCCAGATTCCTTTGCTATATTACTTATACTGGTTCCTTCATATCCCTTCTTAGCGAAAAGATATCTGGCAGCCTCTAAAATAGCTGTTTTGGAATCGTCGGTCACTAGTATCATCCCCCAACTAGGCCC
>JAKSBP010000297.1 GCA_022361035.1 Clostridia bacterium | reverse complement strand
TATGAACAATGCTTTAGACTTCATAGAACAAAATATCGAAAACAATATAAGCTCTGAAGAAATCGCAAAGAAGGCATATTCATCAAAATTTCACTTTTTGAGAACCTTTTACATGCTTACGGGAATGACATTAAATGAGTATATTAGACAAAGAAAGCTGTCTCTTGCGGTAAAGGATATAATATCCAGTGATATGAAGATAATTGATATTGCATTCAAATATGGATATGAAACTCCAGAGGCTTTTTCAAAGGCATTTAAAAGACTCCATGGAATTTCCCCCACTAAGGCAAGGAAAAAAGGCAAAAACCTAAAGGCAATCCCACCATTATCCTTTCAAATAACTGTAAAGGGAGAGAATAGAATGAATTACAGGATAGTTGAAAAAGAAGGTTTCAAAATAGTTGGTCTTTCTAAACGTATAACCACCAAAAATAATGAAAATCTCAAGGTTATACCAAAGTTTTGGCAAGAAGTAAATGAAAGTGGTAAGTGTAAAGAATTGTCCCAGGATGCTGGAAGTATGAGAGTTATGGGGGTTATCCTCAATCACGACAAAGAACAGGAAGAATTTGACTACATGATAGCAATTGAAGCTAAGGGTGCCCAAGAGTCAGATAATTATGAAGAAGCCTATGTACCTAGTTGTACCTGGGCTGTATTTGAAAGTATTGGGCCAATGCCCGATGCAATCCAAAGGGTATGGCATAAAATATTTGCAGAATGGTTTCCAGCAACAAAATATGAACATGCAGATGCCCCAGAATTAGAAGTGTACTTACCTGGAGACCCTAATGATAAGGATTATAAGTGTGAAATTTGGATACCAGTAACTTCAAAATAAATATAAGGTAGACCACAATTTTGAGGAAATTCCAATAAAATTGTGGTCTTTCTAATGTAAATACCAAATGATTATCAGATAATAATCACGGGATTGATTTACCTAGGATTAAGGATATAGAAGAGAGACTAACAAACTTAATAAACGAAAGCAGCCACTGAGGTTTCCTTTAGAGCGATTTTTATAAATCTGTTTTACCTTTTATTATCTATTTAAAAACAGATTTATAGCATGAGCCTAAAGGATTCTCTGTGGCTGCTGTAGTAAGTTAACTTTCTTAAGCACTCTTCTATATGTATTTTAATTTTAAAAACTAAATTTAGAATGTGTTAAAATGAAAATACATGTATACTAATATAAAGACTAGGTTTTACATTGGAGGATATATAATGTTTAAAAGTATATTTAATAAGCTTTTAGTGACTTATCTTATTATTATAATCTCAGTAATTTCTATCCTGTCCTTTACTTTGTCATTGGCTTACAGAGTACATATTTTCAATAAAAAGGAAGATTCCCTTAATTCTGTGGCTAAAAAGGTTCAGGATGTTGCTGACCAATATAGAAATGATGAACTCTCTAAAAAGGAGCTAGAAGCCTATCTAAATTCCATGGGATATACTACTGATTCTAGTATTTATATATTGAAATTAAACAAGGAAACCTTAGAAAATACTAAAAGCCTTGAAGAAGAAAATGAATTTATGGATGGGTATCTAATAGATGATCTAAAAGAAATACTTGAAGATAATGTGATTTTTAGGAAAAAACATTACTCTAAGGCACTAGATACCTTTGTAGTCTTCCTTGGAGTTCCTCTAAAATCTGACCTGGGAATAGAGGGCAGCATTTTAATATTTTCTCCCGTAAACGAGATTACAAGCAACATAACGAGAATGAATCTAATTATCTGGGGTATATCCCTTATAGCTATGATATTGAGTGGATTTTTCATTTATATTAATTCCTTAAGAATATCAAAGCCCATTAAAGAAATAGACTCTGCTGCTAAAAAGATAGCCTCGGGAGAAGAAACTAAAGACTTAAAAGTGGTGTCCCAGGATGAGATTGGACAACTTGCATTGACATTTAACTATATGAAGGATAAACTTGCGGAAACTGAGAGTATGCGAAGGGAATTTATAGCCAGCGTGTCCCATGACCTAAAAACACCACTTATGTCCATAAACGGTTTTATTGAGGGAATTATAGATGGGGTAATAGAACCCGAGGAATATAAAGAGAGCTTCAAGATTATCAAGTCAGAGACTTCAAGACTTATGAAATTGACAAATGATATTTTACAACTATCAAAGATTCAATCGGGAGTTTTACAACTGTCAAAGAGCTATTTACCAGTAAGGGAATTATTAGAAAGTATAGTGAATAATGCTGCTACAATAACAAATGATAAGGACATTTCAATTGAATTAAACTGTGATAATGATTTGAAGGTATACGCTGACAGGGATAGATTACAGCAGATATTAGTAAATCTAATTAGCAACTCCATAAAATACTCCCATGACAGGGTTAACATTAATATTATTGCTGTTAATAAAGAGAATAATGTGGAATTTAGAGTAATAGATAAGGGTGTAGGTATAGAGAAAGATAAACTAAAGCTTATATTTGAAAAATTCTATAGAGTTGAAAAGTCCCGTTACTCTAAGACCGGAGGTACTGGTTTGGGACTAAGTATTGTAAAAAATTTAATTGAACTTCATGGAGGAAGTATATATGTTAAAAGTGAGGTAGATAAAGGTACTGAAATGGTTTTTACAATACCAAAATAGATTGCCCACAAACTTTACACAATTATTCTACATATTTGTTATAAAATATAATTTAACATACTAAATAGCCTATTTAATATATGAAAGGAGTTGCCTATGAGAAATGTTGCGGCATGTATTTCAATAATTATTCTTTTATTGTCATTAACCAGTTGTGATAAAAGTGAATCTGTGACACATAAGGATGAATCAATAGATATGATTAAAGATAATACTGCCCAAGAGGCTTCCATAAATAATAAGATACATAATGAAGGGGAAGAAATGGGAGAGAAGATTGAAGAGATAGAGGAAGATAAAAGCTCTGATAGTAAAGAAGAAAATAAAAAAAATACACAGGGCCAGAATGCTGAAGTTATTGCCAAATCTAATAATGATGTATCAAGCAAGGAAAAGGAAGAAATACTGAATGAAATAGACAAGCTTCTTGATGATGTATTTAATAATATAAATGAAATGGATAGCCTTGAAGATGAGGATTTGATACTGGAGAATTAAAGGAGGGTAGATAATATGAAAAAGACAATTTCTATACTCGTAGTTATATGTTTACTTTTAGGTCTTACAAGTTCCTTTGCAGAAGACAGAACTAAGAATAAAAAACCAAGACAAAGGATTGAGATAAGGAAGGAAGAAGATAGGAAAGAAAAAATAAAAGGCTTGAAGGAAGAAATGAGACCATATATAGATAGTGCCACAAAGGATAAAAAGGAAATAAGAAGGCTAGTAGAGAAGTCAAAGGGTTCCTATAAAAGGGCCAAGGGTCATATTAAAAAGCTGCTGAAGGAAAGGGACTCATTAACCGACGAACAAATTGAGAAGCTCAAGGAATCCCTAAAGACATTGAAGAAGTGGAATAATGAAATGGGAGGCTCTAAGGGCGATATAAAAAAAGTAACTAAAAGACTGCGTAATGCCAAGCTAGAAAGGGATTATAAAAAAGTGAGGGAATATTACAGAGAAATTAATGAAATACAAAGGACTAGAATGGAGAATCTAAAAAAGATTATTGAGGATTTAAATGATATTACAGAGATATGACTAAAGTAAAAATAGTGTGTAAATAGAAGAGGGATGTTTCATAAAATAGGGAGCGTATTCAGTTTTAGCTTTAAGGGTTTGACCAGTACTGATGTATGAGTCAAGTTCTTAAAATTCTAAACAAGTTACAAACCTATCATTGTGAGACACCCCTTTTTATATGTGCTATATTTAAGTGGTGAACTACGTAAATAATGTAAAAATTTATTAAAATGACTAGAGTAAATACCATATATTGTTGTTGAAATATGGGGGTGTATTATTATATCATAAACTTGTATCTAAGATTATTTTTCTTTGAAATCATTTCTCAAATTCAAATCTAAGTAAAATGAGAATTCCAATGTTATAGATTTTATATATACCTTTAATGTAAAAAAACATAAAAGATGAAAGGGGGCAAAAACTTTTTTATCATAGCAATCTATTGTGAAATAATCAATTTGTCAACATAAGGACAGGGTAAGCTAAAATACTAAGGAGGGAAATTTATTGCAGCTAAAAAATTTATCAAAAAGGATACTGTCAGTATTGCTAATAATAAGTGCACTTTTTTTATACGTATTAACACCATTAATTGTAGAGGCAAGTCAGTTAAAGGATAAAAACAATGTAAAAGTTTCTGAAAATAAATCAGATGAAAGTGTTATAGAAAATAGAAGTCAAGGGAAATCCAAAGGAAAATCAAATCGATTTATTGTTAAATATAAGGAAAATAAAGAGGAGAATGGAAAAGAAAAAATTGAAAGATTGCTAGAAGATGACATTAAGTCTATAAAGAGATTGAAGGAGAAAAAGAATAAAAAACAAAGCTTTGACCTGATTGTAACAAAGAATAATATGGATCATAGAACTGTCTTAGACAAGCTTAAACTAAAGTCTGGGGATGCTGATATACAATATATACAACTGGACTATAAAATAAGCTTAGATTCTAATGATACATACTATTCTCAGCAATGGGCATTAGGTGATGAGGAAGTCCATAGCCAAGAAGAATATTATGTAGATGCAGACATTGTCTCAGCCTGGGAAAGCAGCTTAGGAAGTGATACTTTAGTAGCAGTAATAGATACAGGAATTGATACAGGCCATGAAGACCTATCAAAAAATATATGGATTAATGGAAATGAAATACCCCACAATGGAGTGGATGATGATGGAAATGGATACGTAGACGATATAAATGGATGGAATTTTAGCGATGACACTAATATTGTCTACGCTGGAGATACAGTAGATGAAAGCCACGGAACCCATATTGCAGGAATTATTGCAGCAGAAAAGGATAATGGGAAAGGAATCGCAGGTACTGCGCCGGAGGCAAAGATAATGACTCTTAAGACCTTTAATAACGGTGCGGCATATACTAGCGATATAATAGAGGCCATTCAGTATGCCGAAGATATGGGAGCCCATATTGTCAACTGTAGCTGGGGGGGCTTCGATGAAAACCCTGCATTAAAGGAAGCCATAGAAGAAAAAGATATGTTATTTGTATGTGCGGCAGGTAACAGGGGAGTAAATATAGAGGACTTTCCCCTATATCCAGGTGCCTATGAAAGCCAAAACATTATAAGCGTTGGGTCAATAAACAGCCATGGTGAACTATCGGTTTTTTCAAACTATGGAAAAAGCTTAGTTGATGTGGCTGCCCCTGGGGAAGATATAATAAGTACACTACCAGGTAATAATTATGGTGAATTAAGTGGTACATCAATGGCTGCTGCCTTTGTATCCGGTGAAGCTGCCCTTGTACTGAGCAAATATGGGAACATTAGTACTAATGATATAAGGGCAAAAATCATGGAAAGCTCTGATAAACTCATATCCCTTAATGGTAAAGTATACCAAGGAAACAGTATTAACTGTAAAAATGCGGTACTAGGATTAATGGGTGATACTCAGGATGCAGCTAATGAAGGTGGAGCAGGTGACCAAGATGTGACCCAGGATAATACACCTCCTGAAGAAAATAGTGAAAACGTAGATAATAACAATCCAACATCGGAAGATGGAGGGAGTCAAAACCCAGACCCAGGAGATACCGGAGGTGAAGCCGTACCCGGTAATAATAGTACAGATGGAAGTGGAACAACCGATGGAGAGCCCAAAGGTGATAATGGAACCCCTCAAGGGGAAAAACTGTTAGATTTAGATGAAATGTTTGAGGATAAAGCTGTTGGGAAAATTTTAAGTAAAGTAAAAAAGTACAGTAGAGCTAAGGATGGTCAAAAGAGCGTAATTCTAGATTACTTTAAAACTGAAGAAAATGTACTTATAGAATGTGAAAAAAGGGGATATTCCCTAATAGACTCTATATTTGCAGCATCAATTGTTAAAGACTATGGCTTTTCTCTAGATGAAATTGAAAAGATGCTGGAGACGTATATAAGCATAGAAGAAATATATAAGCAGATAAGTAAACTTGAGCTATTTAAAAATGAAGAGCAGTTATCGGAGGACCTAGTAAAGGAAGCTAAGGACCTTATATTAGATGGCTACCATCTTGAAAAAGTAAAATCCGCATACGATGAATCAAAGACCCTAGAAAAGGGCATTACAGCAATTATACATGAGAAAGAAAAAAATCCTGACCTTGGTACTTTGTCTGTACCTCCTGAGTTAGGAGAAGAACCTGTCTCCTATGATGCCCCCTTCGACTATAGAAGAAATAGTAAAGAATATATAAGAGCAGGAGACGGAAGCTTAACCTATGAAGAGACTGACATAAACTTGCCGGGAAGAAATGGTCTTGCCCTGGATATTATAACGAGATATCAGATGAAGGATGCAGGAACATTTACTTATCTTGATAGAATGACCATTAAACGTGATGGAGCATCTCCCTTTGGGCTAGGGTGGGATTTAGGTTTTTCTTCCTTATATAAACTTGATGGAAGCAACTTTTTACGATTATCAACGGGAGAGACTTATGAATTGAGATATAGTTTAGCAACTGGATGGACTATAGAGGACTATGGACTGAAGGATATTAAATTTGAAAATGATGATAACAGCTTTAATAATGGACAAGAAAACTCTAAATATGTCTTAATCTACAAGGATGGAAAAAAAGAATATTTTGGTCGTGAAGGTAACTTACTAGGAATTGTAGATCGATATGGAAACACAATAAAATTTGAACACAGATATTGGGGACACAGTCTCGTTATTGACAAAATTATAGACACCTTAGGAAGAAGTATAGATATTAGCTATGGACATTATGTAAGTAGTGGTGTTAGAAAAACTGTTATAACTGCACCGGATAACTCAACAGTAGAGCTTATATTACAAGAAATGCCTAATGAATATACATCGGGAAGCAGTGTAGATCAGTATAAGCTTATAAAGAAGATAGATCAAGAAGGAAGAGAAACAGATTTTAAGTATAGTGTACGTGAGGGAATTTACAATGACCATACTATAGTAACAATTGATACAATAACCTATCCTACAGGAGGAAAAAGTTACTATAGTTATGAGAAGCAAAGAGGAAGAATTGGTGATAATCCAAGCGACTATAGAGAGTATCACAGAATCACTTCTAGATATGACGATATTAATGGAGTCAGGTATAATGAAGAAACCTACAGTTATATAGGTGATTATACAGCCTATGGAGTTAGTGGTTGGGAAAACCTTAAGGACTATACCTATACCACTATTATAACCGATAGTGAAAATACCAAGAGGGAGATAACCTTTAAAAAATATAATGGAAATAAGCCAAGTGGACGCAAAATCAAAGAAGAAATAAAGACAAGTACAGCAACTCTTCTGAGGCAGACAAATTACGGATACGATAGTAATGACCTGCCAATAAGGGAGGAGGTAATAGCCTATAATCATTCTGCTGGCACATCTATGGCGAAGGAAATACGAAGGCTGTATGATAGCGGCAATTATGGGAATATGATAGAATACACCGATGAATTAGGAAATAAGACCACATATACCTATGATTCTAACTTCCACCAGTTGGAAAGCGAAGAAAGAAGTATAAACTCAGGTGATTATCAAAAGACGTTTTATCATATAGACCCAAGCAATGGCAACGTAGATAAGATGATACAGCATTATTTATCTATGGGAGCCTTGAGGTTCATAGAGACTGATTATACCTACGACAGCTACGGTAATGTAATAAGAGAAAAGACACAAATGGAAGATGGAACCCATATAACTAAGAATTATGAATACAATCCTCAGTATCAGCATGGGTATTTGACAAGGGTATATACAGAAGTAGAGGGCTATGACCTAAGTAGCCTAACAAAAACATCCGAGACAATAGAAGAAAAATATGATTATACATTTAATACAGGAAACAAGTGGATTTATATTAATGGAAATGGAAAAACCACACTATATAACTATGATAAACTAGGAAGAATAAAGGAAATACACTACCTTGAAATTAATGAAAGAAAGACAATAGACTATGACGATTCCCAAAACATTGTGACTGTAACCGATGAAGAAGGAAATCAAATAAAACATAGCTATGATAAGCTGGGAAGACTTTTTAAAAAGCAGGAACAAAAAGATGGAGTATGGATTACTACCTTACAAAATGGCTATAACCTTCTAAGCCAATTAGCAGTTACCATAGATGGAGAAGACAATATGACATGGTATGAATATGATGACCTAGGTAGAAATGTACAAATACTACATCCTGATTTAAAAGAAACCTTTATAGTATATGACGATGTAGAAAACAGTAAAATCATATTAAATGAGGAAGAGGACACACAGAAATACTACTATGATAAGCTTGGTAATCTAATAAAAGAAGAAGTAAAACCGGACAAAGCTGGTCCAGCAACATATACAACCTCCTATACCTATGATTATATAGGAAACATGACAGGTAAAATCGACGCTAACAACCATGAAACGAAATATGAGTATGATAATATGTCAAGACTCATATCAGTAACTGACCCTTACGGTAAAATGACCAAGTATGAGTATAGTTATCTAGGGGACCTTAAAAAGATTACAACGGGAATTCCGGCTGCCGTTGGGGGATATCAACTGGCTTCCAATAAATCCAATAGCCTATCACAATCTTTACTAGAAAATATGCTAACCACACAAAGCACTGGTATCACAGGACAGATATTTTTCTACCAAGTAGATATAAATGACTATAACAACCCTAACTTTGGTGGCTTGATATCTCAAGAACAGGACATACCATTAGGTGAAGAGAGGTCCCACACAGCTCCAGTAATAGACACCGATACACAGGGTAACGAATTTGAAATAGAATCCATAAGGATATATGACGTAGATGAAATATTTAACACTAATCCAACACCCTTTAAAACTCACATCTTAACAGATGAAGAAAAGTCCAGTGGGTCAGTATCCTATACCCAAAGACTTACAGAAGAACATAGTGAAGTAATTGTTATGTTCAGCTACGTAAAAAAAGATAATGCTCCTTCCCAGGGAAGTGTAGTAACAAGGGAATATGACGAGCTAGGAAGGCTTATAAAAGAAACAGACCCATTAAACAAGGACATATATATTGATTATGACAAAGCAGGCAATATCATTGGCAAAAGGGATAAAAAACAGCAAATCACAACCTTTGTCTATGATGATAGAAACAGACTATTAAACCAATATGCAGGAACAGAGAGCATTTCCTACACCTACGATGCAGCAGGGAAGGTCAGAAGCATGGTAGATGGTACAGGTATAACTAACTATACCTATTATGAAAATGGCAAATTAAAAAGACAAACAGAGCCCGATGGGAAATATATAGAATATGATTACGATAGAAATGGCAACAGGATACAGACCCTTGACTACTTTGGTAAAGTCATCACCTATGGATATGACAATAGAAACAGATTAGAAACCGTAACGGTAGATGGTCAGACCACAACCTATGCCTATTACCCTGACGGTGCTAGAAAAAACATTATCTATCCTGGAGGGACGAAGGAAGAATACCTATATGATGGAATAAACAATTTAAAAACAATCACTAACATAGACTCCAGTGGAGCTACTATCAACGAATTCCACTATACCTATGACGGAGTAGGCAACCAACTTACAAAGGTTGATGCCAATGGAACCACAAATTACACCTATGACAAATTAAATAGGCTAGAGACAATATCAGAACCCGATGGAAGTCAAACAATCTACACCTTCGATAATAATGGAAACATAGCCACTAAAGACATGGTTCATCCTTCAAACTACAGTTTTACCTTTAAACAGGGTGGAGTAGAAAAGGAAATGAGGGAAATCATAAACCACACCATAACCTTTGATAATGATAAGAGCAATAAACTTACAAAGGTAACAGAAATAGTTGACAATACCGGAGCCCTATCATCACCCTATGTAGGAAGTATAGCAATCACAGTAGACCTAGCCTACGATGACAATGGAAATCTAATAACTACAACAAAGGGTGGAGATGCAGATACAGAAATATCAAGCTACAAATATAACGAACTAAACCAAATGACAGATTACACAAGTAAAGACTCCATCATAACAAGCTATAGTTACAATGGCAATGGCCTAAGAAAAACAAAAACCTCATCGGGCACCACAACAGGATTTTATTACCAAGGCCCCAATGTAATCAACGAAACAGAAAATGGAATATTGAGGGCAAGAAATATAAGGGGAATAAATATCATAGCCAGGGAGGATAATGGGGGCATAAAGGCGTATTATATATATAATGGACATGGCGACGTAGTAAACCTTGTTACAGACACAGGAGCCATACTAAATACCTATGATTACGATGCCTACGGAAAAGAAAAGATAGCAGTAGAAGGAACAATAAAGAACCCCTACAGATACGCAGGAGAATATTATGATGAAGAAAGTAAGCTGTACTATTTAAGGGCAAGGTATTATGACCCAAATATAGCTAGGTTTATTACGGAGGATAGTTATAAGGGTGATGTGACTTATCCGCTTAGTTTGAATCTTTATACTTATAGTTGGAATAATCCGATTAAGTATGTTGACCCTAGTGGGCATGATAAATATAGAAGAGACCATATGCAAGAAGCACAAAGATTTGCAAATGAAGTAAGGGATGAATATATTGAGAAGATAGATGAGTTTTTAAAGAGAGTGATAAGTAATACGTATAAAGAAGATGCTGTATTAGTATTAGCACAACCCGAGGTTATGCAAAGTCTTAATTTTATAAGAGATTCTTTAAAATTTAAGCAAACTTTAAATGCAATTAAGGAGACGGGTAAAGCTGGCGACAGTTTAACTAGTTTGTATAGAGCAGTCGGTCCAGATGAGTTTTATGACATAATGAAGACTGGAGAATTCAGTGTGACTCCAAATGGTCTTCAAGCTAAGCAATTTGGATTAAGCTTTGAAGAAACTATGAAATTTGCGGACAAATATTCCGATATTGGGGCAATAGTAGAGGTAAAAGTACCAACAGAAACGTTAAATAAAATTGGAGATTTTACTCAGGTTGATAGGTTTATCTTTAAGAATGGTACTTTAACAATACATGCAGACAAATTAGGTGAGTTCAATAAAATAATTCAAGAAATTATTCACAAGTATTAGCTAGGAGGAGAACATCATGTTAATAATTAAGGCAAAAATAATGTTTTTTAGTCCTAAAGAAAGTTCGCCTAAAAGCGATGGAATATGTACAAAGAATATTCTAAGACCAGCATTTAATTTTGGAGAAGGGCTGTTGTTTTCTGGAACAATAAAAAACGATAGCACGAACGAGAAGTATCTCTATCAGAGTAGTTACGTCGTTGAGGTAGAATTTCCAACAATAGAGGACGAAGCATATGAAGCTATTCAACCACTGATTAAAATAGGAATGAATTTAAACATTCAGAATGCTTCAAGAATAATTGGTGAAGCAAAGCTATTAGATTATATTTACAAAGGTTAAAGGTAGGTGGATATCTAGAATTAATAGTAAAAGTTTTGATTGACTAGCTACAAAAATAGATATGAACTCGCTACAAAACAGCTACTAACTAAGAAGAGAATCAAATCTTTTCATTACATTCTAGGATTTTCAGAAATAGAATACTAACTGCATAATTTAAGTTCTGTAGCGAGTTGACTGACTGTTGAGTGAATATTTTACCCTAATTCAAACAGAAATACTTCTAAAGGGACTTTGAACCACAAGTGAGTACAAATCTGAAAAACCTAAAAAAAAGTAAATAAGCAAACATGAGACCAACATGGAAAAAATCCTGTGTTGGTCTTTTTGTTTTGTCCAGAATCAAGAAAGGAAGTGAGGCAATGAAAATGATAATACTGGAAGAATATAAAGGTCATTTGACTAGGTACGGCAAAAGACCAAAAAGTGGTCAGTTAGAACACATAAAACATATTTAAAGAATAAAGGGATAAAAAGGAATATCTAAAAAGAATAAAAAAATATATTTACAAATATAATGGAAAGTTATAAGGATATGGGATTATAGATAACCATGGTCATTTAC
>JAKSBP010000416.1 GCA_022361035.1 Clostridia bacterium | reverse complement strand
GGGAGGTCATGGCGATGCTCCAAAAAAACGCAAATGAAAACAGGCGAAAAACATGCCGTCTGACGCCGTGATGGTTGTTCCGGGGCGGATGTTGTGCGTTGCGAAATAGTCACACTTTGTCCGCCGTCCCACATTATGGGCGTTGACAACATAAAGCAGAGCGGTGTTTGATTGCAAATGGTATATCATTTTATCAATATACCGGCGATGGAATTGCGGGAGGAAAACATGACAAAATCCATTTGGTTGTGCGGCGCGGCCGCGATAGCGATGACCGGGCTCGGCGCGCCTTCCGCGTTTGCCCAGGATTCCGGTCTTGAGGAAAACAGCGATACCATCGTTGTGACCGCGCGGAAACGGGAGGAAAACCTTCAGGATGTCCCGCTGTCCGTGACCGCGCTCTCCGAGGAGTTCATCGACAGCGCCAACCTGTTCGATATCAGTGACTTGTCCGCCTTCACGCCGGGCTTTCAGCAGCAACAGGCGTTCGGCCGCGACGGGGACCGGCCTATCATCCGCGGCACGTCCAACATCCTGATTTCCGAAGGCAAGGTCGGGATTTTCGTGGACGGCATTCCGTTTATCGGCGACACCTCCGCGCTTGACCTGAACAGCTTTGAGCGGGTCGAGATTATCAGGGGACCGCAAAGCGCGATTTTCGGACGCGGCACGCTCTCCGGCGCGATCAACTATGTCAGCAAGAAGGGGGCGGACGAATTTACGGGCCGGTTCGAAGGCACCGTTGCGGAATGGAACGAGTATGAGGTCTTCGGCTCGCTCAGCGGGCCGATCATCGAGGACAAGCTGTTCTGGTACGCCAGCGCGAAATATTTCGAGACCGGCGGCGACCGCACGAACCAGTTGAACGGCAATCATCTCGGCCAGTCCTCGACCACCGTTAACGCTGGCCTGCGCTATACGCCGAGCGACGATATCGAACTTGGCCTGCGCTATATCTTTACCGATGATGACGACGATCACTTCCCGATCGCATTGCAGGATTCCAGTTTCAACAACTGCCAGCTCGGCTC
>JAKSBP010000191.1 GCA_022361035.1 Clostridia bacterium | reverse complement strand
TTTATCGCTGGAGGTTTTAACCTCGTCATGGCGTTTTCCCTTATGTCGCTTTCCCGTTAAGGTCATAGGAGTAACGTACTCAAATACTGCCCTATGGATAAAACAAAACATGCTCCATCATTTTTAAAAGAACAAAACAAGGGTGAAGAAGAATAAATTCCCCTTCACCCTTTAGGTCAGTTAGAGCATGTTTTTCCGAAAAAATTTTTTATTTTTTATATTTTTTATTTGATGAACCGTTTATTTTTCGTTGAATAACCTTTAAAATACGGCTTAGTTTTGAATGAATCGTTGAATCAGGGATATTATATTTAGCTTCTAATTCTTTGTACTTTAGTCCATTGAAGTACTTATCTACAAATATTGCTTTCTCTAATGCATCTAAGCCTTGGACAATTTGGCAAACTGCCTCTAAATAAATAGTTTTTATAACTTCATCCTCAACATTGCTATTCATTTCTGCACATTCCCTAGCCTTGTCCATTCCTTCAATCTGAAGGGCATCCCATAACACTTCATGCCTTCGTGATCTTCTTTCCATTGCATCCTGTTTTCTTGCAAAATCATCTAAACAATTTTTTACTTCTTCCTCTACCCATATTTCTCTACCTTGATAATTTATTTTTACTTTCATTCTCCTAACCTCCATTTTTTCGTTTGATATACCGCCTTGAAAAAACGAAGGTTACGGGCTGCGACATCTGGTTTTCATTTGTAATACTCCTTTCTTGACAAAACAACAAAAAAAGAGCCACACGAAACCGTGTGACTCTTTAGTCAAGGATTTTATTTCTATGAAATTTTAAAAAAATTGACAAAATAGGTATAAAAAAAGCCCCATTAGCTGTATTTAGGGGCTTGTCCACAGGATAATAAGAAAGCATACGTAAAGCCTCCTTGCAAAAATTCTCCCTTGCACAAGTATCTCATCGCAACCTATATCAGCCCTTACCACATTTGTATGAGAGGCCGAACCTCAAATTAATGTTAATTTTTTAACATACCGATTTAAGCTTGTCTGTTTTTAGTGGTTAAATGCCACTTAAAATTTAAATCAACGAATGAGAGAATATGAAATTTTTCATTTTTTTAATAAAAATGTAAAGTTTTTCTATTCTATCACAGAAAGGAGGACAAGTATATAGCAAAGCCTGGCTTCTTTTGTCAACTAATGAATTTTATTACATATTTTACTAATCCATTCTTTCCCAAGATTTGAAACTCTCTAACATTTTTATTTGTAAATTTGAAAATTTTTCTATAGGTGTGTCCACTATAGAAATGCAAGAACTGCTAGAATTGGTTAGACTGTAAAAAAACAGCCTATGAAAGGATTTATATTTTAGCGAGGATTTTATCAAAAGCCTCTTTGTTTACATTACCATCGAAGAAATCCGTTGAAGAATTTACATAGTAATAGTTTTTTTCAAGTTCACCCATCAATTTTTCTACCTTAGTTTTTCCCCTATAGGATGCAAAAGAAAAAACAATATCCACTTCAATATTTAGTATTATATCTGCAACTTGATATAAGCTCCAGATTTCATGAGGTTTAGAGCCAGCACAGAGTATATTAATATCATTATCTTTAAATAGATTTTTATCTGTGAGCTTTCCAATGTCATAAATGAGGCAATTATATTCTGGGCCTATCTGCTGCCCATCTATATAATATCCAATCCCTTTATACTCATAAAAACCGTTATTTTTTGATAGCTCATCATAAAATTTAGACATGAGCTTCAGGTTTCCACTTGTATTACTTTCCACATAGCCAACCTTTGCCCCCATTCCGGCAAGATAACTGGCTAAGTTCATTGCAATGGTTGTTGTACCTATCCTAGGCATTACGCCTGCAACAGCTATTTTGATATTCTTGCCTTTAAAGTCAAACCTACTTGGGTTCTCAACATCCATCATATACTTTAAACAATCTTGATAGGTCATCCCGTCACCTATTACACATTGTTCTATTTCTTTTTTTATCTCCTCAATCGTTTCTGCCGTTATCAAGTTATATATTTCAATATTTATTAAATTTTTCAATAATTCGCCTTTTAGCCCCTCAGCTATAATTACAAATTTAGCATTATATATACTTTTAAATGCTGTAATTGCGTTGATTAGCTCTTCTTCTGTATCTGTTATTGCTTTTAGGTCTATTACTATTTGGGTACAGTGACTTAGATTCCTCATATCGTGAACCACAAATTTATTTAAATTGAATTCTCCTGATAGTTTCTTTATAACTAACTTCTTATCTTCCATTAAGTCATCTAACAACCCCATATTTTCATTACTCGATAGGTATAAAATCATTTTGAACCCCCAGTTTGCGTACTAATTGGTATTTTAATCTCCTTTACCTTCGGTTGATATGTAAATAGCATGATTGTACCTATTATAACGATTATGATATAAACAAATAACTCCATCAGCATCTTATTTTTCACACCTATACCTCCATTTCTTCTTCTTCGCCTAATTCCCGCTGTGCCAAGACAATATATTTATCTAATTCTTGGCTTATTTTGACTACTTCCTCCGTAAGCCCATCTTTTTCATACGCTTCGTTTAGTTGTGAACGTAACTTATCAATGATTTTCTCTATATTTTGCTCTCCTTTTATTTCTGATTGACTCATGGCCCTCACCTCCTGAACACCATTTTATGACTTTAGTTGCAAAAATGCAACTAAAGGCAATTAATTTTTTAGCTTATAGTAGATAAAATTCTTTTATAGGCGAAATATGAAAGGGGGTGTTTTTTATGAGCGAAGAAATTTCATCTAAGATTGGACATCGAATAATGCTTAGAAGAAAGCAGCTTAGATATACGCAGGAAAAAGCGGCTGAAAAATCTGGTTTAAGCCATCAATTTTTCTCCACTGTTGAAACAGGACGAAAAAATCTTCGTGCTGAAAGTATTATAAAAGTGGCAAGGGCTTTGGAAGTCAGCACCGATTACCTGCTAACAGGTACTATTAACCAAGTGGATATTGATAATATTTCTAAATCATTACTACAATTAAGCGGAACTGAACTTCATTGCTTAGAAGAAATCATCAAGAACTATTTAAAAGCTTTAGGGCACTTAGAATGGGATGATACTGACCAATAAGCTTTCTCGTCACAATCTTTTAATTTAATCGTTATTTTCTTGTTTTTCCGTTTCATCTAAACTTTTTTCATCGTTTTTATCAGATGCAGTAAATAAGTACTTTGCAGGGTCGGTATGGCTTCTTGCACTTAGGCTTTTTCTTATTTCAAAATGCAAGTGATGTCCTGTAGACATACCAGGCAATGGGTCTTTTTCTGGTTCGCCACCTTCAAGGGCTATTACTTCTCCCTGCTTTACTTCTGCATCTGGCAGTATGAATATCTTTGATAGATGGGCATATACAGAGTAAAAGCTTTCTTCTTCTGTATCATGTTTAATAATTATATACTGACCATAGCCTCTATCGACTCCTATCTTTACAACCTGTCCATCGGCTATGGATATTATTTCGCTATGCCATGCTGTACCTATATCAATGCCTGTGTGCATTTTATATTCCCCTGTTATGGGATGGGTTCTATATCCGTAGGGACTGGTTATTTCTCCCCTTGCTGGCATTGGATAATCGCCATGAAATATAAGCTCAAGCTCACCCATATTAAGCCCTACCGTATCTTCATAGGCCGCTTTAAACTCTCTCATGGCTATATTTTCTTCATTGGAAAGAAAAAAGTTTTCTATAAATGATAGGGGGCTTGTGAGGATATAGACTAATATACACAATATTAGTAAAACGACTATCAAAGGGATAAATATAATGATTACTAATTTTCTTCGATTTTCTTCGTCAGTTACTACACTTATTGCTGTCTTTGCTATTGCGTAGACTGTTTTAGGGTCTACTGCCATCTTATCGTCCTCCTGCCTTGCCAAAATAATCTAACCGCCACTGAGGTATGTCGAATTTGACTTGTAATCGTTTCGCTCCTATCATCATTAATGCATTGCCCCTTTTTTTACTAGCAAGCAATTCTGTCTCTGCCTCTGTAAGGTTATATAAAGCTTTCGTTTCTTCGAGATTTTTTCCGTCTGTACCAAAGAGGAATTTTATACAAGGTATGTCCAACAGAGCTTGACCATAGGTCTTGATGCTTGGGTCTAGAAAATCTACTACACTATGGGATATGATTCCTATGGCAGCTTCATATTTTCGGCTCCGCTTTTCTACATTTCTTAAAAAAACTAAAGATTGTGGTACATTGGGGTCTATAAGAAGGTAGGCTTCATCTGCAATAAGTAGAACTTTTTCTTCTCTATCTCTGCTCATTTCCTGCCAACACCAGTTAAGCAATAGAAAATATTGTGCCCTCTTAATGCTATCACTGGTATTTTGTAAATCGTGGGTATCAAGGCATATACAATTTGAGGTGGTATTAATGGTGCTGTGACCATTCCAAAGAAAAGAATCACTACCATAGGCAATATCCTTTAGTAGAAATGATAGTTGTAGATAGATATTATTGTCATCAGGTATGTTTTTAGCTTCCATTTCTTTTGCTTTTATCATAATAAACTCATATAAATCACTCATTATAGGGAAATCTTCATTACGTAGTTTTGTAATGTCTGTTGTCCAATCTATATTAAAGGCTTTGTATAACTGGATTAAACAATCTTTCAATATAGCTTTTTGCATATCTGTAAGGCTTGGAATATATAACGAAAAGAATATCTCAAGATTTTTTAAGTAAAGTGCTAGAGCACCCATTCCATTACCATCTTCGTTATTATAGAGCTTATTTTCTTCTGTTTCATCATCCTTTGGAACATGGCGTATTTGTAATGGATTTATTCTCCCACCCTTTCCCCCACCTGCATTTATCCAGTCTCCATTTAATTTTTTTGTCATTTCTTTATATTCGGATTCCGGGTCTAAAAATATGATTTTAGTTCCTGTCATATATTCTGATAGAGCTATATGCTTAATTGCTGTTGATTTTCCTGTTCCTGCAATTCCCATGATAACCATATTGGTATTGGTTCTATCATCACCACGTTTCCAAGGATCAACAATAATAAGCCCACCTGCTGTATCTTTCCCTATATAGTAGCCTGCGTTGTCATTGTAGCCACTTGATGAAAAAGGAAAGCCACCTACAAAGGTGGACAATGGGATTATTCTTCCTAGTATTTGTTCTATATTTTCTTCCATAGAATAAAAAGGAGAGAGCATCTTAAAGCCCTCTCTTTGCAAATTGGCTAGCCCTCTAAGTTTACAACCTAGCATAGCACTTGTACTTTCAGTTTTTCTTCGCACTTTATCAAATGACGTATCATCCCTTGATATAGGCATCATACTTGTACACATCAACCCTACTGTTTCACCTGCTTGATCTATTTGTATCATTACTTTCTCACCATCAATGGCTGCTTTTTCTGCCCTTTTTTGAGTTAAAGGGTCTCTTGCACTTTCGGCTGTGCTTCTGTTATGGATGATACTTCGTGAAAGGCTTTCTATGAAACTACCATTGTC
The DNA here is from genome assembly GCA_022361035.1 of Clostridia bacterium. GTDB lineage: Bacteria > Bacillota > Clostridia > Peptostreptococcales > Caminicellaceae > JAKSBP01. The sequence goes on along the minus strand of JAKSBP010000191.1, from coordinate 29,111 downwards.
TATTGGTTTAAAGGTTATGCTGACGACACTACTAGGAATATTGGTGATTTTACTGAGCCAGCCATAATCTACTTTTTGCGGATATTTGATTATACCGTAGACTTTACCTGTATTTTCTCCTATGACCAAGCCATTTCTTTTTATTTCAAGCCCTATAGGGGTTATTACATTTAGTAAGGAATTATTAATTTTTATTTCCTGTTTCTTCAAGCTAGATTCCTCCTTTTTGGCATAGTAAAATCATAAACCACTACAAAATATATTCAAATTCTCGTTATAACCCTTTTATAGTCCGTATCCTCAAGATGCACATAAGCAGGATTGTTGATAAGGTTACAAAGCCTTATAATCTCCTGCTCATTCAAAATTTTTACATCTATCTTCACACTATTAAACTTTTCCTTTAAAACGCTACATCTTTTATATAAAGCCCCCTCATTGTCTGCTCTATCCCAAACCATCAAATAGAATTGTCTCTCTACCACCTCCCCAGACAAGGCATACTCGCTCATAGAAAGAATTTCATTTCTCAGTAGTTCTTTTCTAATCCTATCATTAGTACTAGCAATCAGGCTCATAAAATTATTTGTCACATTAGATATATCTACTGGTCTTGATACAGCTATAAACTTAAAAGGTTCTTTCTCACTTGATAACTCTGCTGTTAAACTTTCAGAAAGCTGTTCTTTCTCCCTTTGACTTAAAAGTTCTATGCTAATGGGATTTATCTTTATATACATAATGATCTGTCCGTCTAAGGTATAGAGATATTTATCCCTAATATCTTTTACATTAATAAATTCATTTGCTGTTATTTGTGCTCTACTAAGCTGTTGTGTTTTCTCTCTCTTGCTACCTTTTTGTATCATTAATGTTACGCTTAAAACTAAACATGCTATTATTATTACAATAAGTATAATCGGGTTCATTATATAGCCCTCCTTATTTCGGTCCAATATGCCAATCTTGATATAAGTTGCCCTGAATATTCACTGAATCATCTACATTTATAGATAACATTCCATCAGGTGTCCATAAATCTATAACCTGTCCATATACGCTATATTCACCATCTGGAAACCAAAGCGGTGTAAAATGAACTCTGCTGTTATATGTGGAATACTCATTGTTTTTTAGTTCAAATCCTGAAGTTTTTTCCATTAATCTCAAATATTCTTGATAATTAAATTCCGGATAATAGGTCAAAACATTTTGAACTCCCGTGACATGAGAAGTTGGAGCATCTAGCCTCATACTCGTTGCTACCTTAACATTGATTCCATATCCTGATTTCATTTCTTTTGCTATTGCAGTGGGTACTTTTGTATCCGGGTTTACTGTCATTGTACCTGTAAAAGATAGACTATAAGCTTTATACTCATATTCCCAATCACCCTGATCAATCCAATCACCTCCCCCTTGACCGTCAGATACATACACCACGTTTGGCTTCCAATAGCAATCCCATTTGCCCCAGGTAGCTGAATTTTTTTGTGATTTATTAGGCAGCTTAGGTACTACATATCCCCTAGGTTTAATATCATTTGCTGTGGGATTTGGCGGTGGCGGTACTTTTTCTTCTAAGTCTACAATCTTGGCTGTAATGGTTTTGCTCCTTGTTCTTCCATTTATTTTAGCCGAACTATTACCTGTGACACTAACTTTAATGTTTACATCTTGGGGGGTCGAAGGTGTTTGCCATTTTATAAATACCAGTTGACTACCACCACTTGGTATGGTTACAGATTTTGTGGTAGTCTGCTTATTTGCATTAAACTTTATGTAAGCTTTATCATCGGGTGTTATTCTCCCGTTTTTAGCATATACCCTTACAGAAGTTATAACCTCTGTGTCAACCCTATATTCTTTATCATAAGTAGTATCATTTTCGATTGTATTATTACCGTTGGCTTTCAGCATCCTCATACCCCAACCACCGCCATTTATAATCCTATCTTCGCTCCAATGCACCCCATCGGGCAAAGCTGATACAACAGGATAACCAAACCAACTTTCTTTTAATACTATTGAATTAGGAAGGTCTGAATGGGTCATTGCTGCAATGTATTGTCCTGTAGCTCCATATTTAAAATTAAAATACCCTAGCTTTTGGGCCAGAGCATACTCTGTGGCTGTAAAGGCTAGAATAGTTTGTCTATCCTTTAGGTAGGATATGATAACAGGTTCATAAATGATTAGCCACGGTACTCTATTTTGATATTTTCCATCTTTTTTTATGGGTAGTATCTCTTCTGCTGGATATCTTTTTGTTACTCCCTCTATGGTGAAGTTTATATTTGAGACTAAGCCCTCTCTTGTTGTGCTTTTTTGATTTGCAAAAGAATCAATTAAGGCATTCAAAGTCTCTGTATCCCCAAAGTATGATTTAACAGCATTGATATTTCCTCCATTTGTGATTGGAATTGGTGGCGGGTTATCTATAATGATATCTCTTGTTAATTGGCTATTAGTCAAGGTGGAAGTGCTCAAGTAATCCACTTTTCCACCTAAACTGCGAACAAGATTGCTTGGTAATGTAAAATGAGCCGGTTTTATGTATATAGGACTATTACCTATCATTTTGAAACTACCTTTTAACGAACTATACTTATCGGCATTATCACTAAGGCCAACAAATACTGACACCTTATACATATATTCGCTTCCTCTATAGTACCCTTTGTCGGGCAAAGCATCGTTCGTATCTCCTGAACCCGTATCTGCATTATCGTCTGCGAATACTGCCATTGGTATTGCCAAGGTCATAATAATCAAAATATATACTATAAATTTTTTAGGCATATTCTTATCACGCTCCTTGTATTTAAACATTAAAAAAGGTAGCTTTCATTAAGAAAACTACCTTATACATGATACATACTTTATTTAATTTGTTACTAAAATTTATCTCCTGTTCCCGGTACATGGTCTGTTATATCTTCTAGATTTGTTTCACCATTTAAGCCACTTTCAAGCTCTGGTGTAGGAAGCTGCTTAAATGGATTTTCAGAATCAGGAACTAAATTATCATTATTAGATGACTCAGGCTTTGAATCAGTTTTTGGTTTCTCTTTAACTGGTTCTTTCTTTGGTTCTTCTGGTTGAATATTAGCTTGCTCTTGCTTAGTATCTTCTTTCTTTATTTCACTAGGTTCTTGTTGGTTTATTGACTGTTCATCAGTCGATTCAGTTATTTGATGTTGCATAGCTTCCTTTATCTCTTGTGATTCAGTTGTATCATCTCCTTTGACATCTTTTTTAGCATTTTTAATTAATTCTTCTTTTGGCTCTGTCTCCGGTTCTTCAACATTCTTCTCTTCTATGTGTGTCTCTTTATCTGTAATTTGATCTTCTTTTTGAGATTCGGCTTCACCTACAATATCTAAAGCTTCTTTACTACTTTTTAAGCTATCTATAATCATCGCTCCTACTCCTATGCAAGCCACAATTAATACTAATATTATTATATTCTTCTTAATTTTTTGTCTTCTCATTCTCATATACCTCCTTGGTTTTAAAAAGTGAGTGATTTATCCTCTTGTTAAAAACTAAACATATTTTGCTCATTTTGTCAAGTTTTTCCCGCAAATATATTATATCAAAATTTTGGTGTATACCCTGCCATTACGCCTAAATTAATTTTCATTGGCGGTAGCATACCCCATCCAAAGCCTAACGGTACTTCTAATAGTATCTTCCCTTTAGCTAAAAATTTCCTGCTCCCATGTGTGTTAGGGGCTAAGGGACTATTGATTATTTCTATATCTAAACGTGACAGTTTAAATTCAATGTCGCCACCTGATATTTTTATATGATACCTTCCGTTATTTCTAAGCCCTAAAGTACTATCAAGATGATAATAGATACTTCCCGTGTCAATATTGCTTTCCCATCTGCCATTTGATGATAGCTCGTATGCCCCCGAATAGCCCTCACGAAGCCCATTGTAGAGGTCATCATAGTTTTCCGTGGCTACTGAAATAATAGAAGACTGTAGTGCATCCCTAACTCCCTTTGCTATCATGTGAAGCCTCAAATACTCAGATATAACCGTAAATAGCAACATAAGTACTAAAACTATGATACAGGCATAAATAGCACCATTCCCCTTTCTATTTTTCAATATCTCTTTTAGTTTTGTCACTTCCAGTATACCTCCGATCTACCCTTAGCCTTTGAGGTAAGTTCTATAGGAAATGAACCAAAGCTAAAAAATCCTATGTCTAAATTTTGATTTAATATTACATTTATTTCTCCGTTAAGCTGTATTTTGCTTCCTGAAACATAGCTTGCTGACCAAGAAATTGAAGGGTTTAAGCCGGTCTGCTCTTTCATATCTTCTATTTTGTTCCTTACATCACTCCCTATCCGTCCCGATATCTCTGCTTGCCTTATTATCTCATCTGCAAAGGTATTCAACTGACTTTTAGCTATAAATACGGGAAATACTTGTACTGCTAGGGCTACAACTAGCATTGATGAAAGTACCACTATGATTACATCTATATAGCCTTCACCACTTTTAGATTTTAATAATACTATCAAAATACCATCTCCCATTCTTTTAAAACATTGCTCCTAATGATTTATATATCTCCACTGCCATTACCACTAGATACATGAGTATAAAACAACCAAGCATCATAAAGGAATATTTTCTAAGCTTACCCGGTTGTTTTACTGCTATTGTTTTAAGTCTTTGAAGCTCTAATACTTTTAAATCATGGTTTAGCATTTGAAAATAGACTACCCCATTATCTCCTCTTAGTACTCCTATAAGTCCTCTGACTATTTCAGAAAGTACCGAACTTCCTATTCTAGTCTCAAACCTTGTTAACGCCAATTCCGAATTACCTGTTTTCATATCTGCTACTGTAATTTCTAACTCTCTTTTAAATATTCCACTAGCATTGTTTTTATAAGTTTCTAAGATAGATAGTACATCTCTACTTGCCTGTAATTCTTGAGTTAGAGTCGATACAAAGCGAGGTAATTCATATTCTATATCCCGTCTTTTTTCTTTTAAGGCTTCATCCGCACTATTTATTTCTTTAAAATACATAGCTATTGCTGTAAATAGTATTACAGGTGCCAGAATAGGGAAAATAAATAAAGCAGGGATTATACCAAAGAGTATAAAGCCTGCTTTTACAATTGCTTTAGCTATATATGCTTCTGGTGTTAAGTGCATTTCTGCTGATTTTAATGTTGACATTAGTTTTCTCTTTTTATATATACTTATCTTTATTACCTTAGATATTTTGTCTGCTATTCCTAGGATGAATAGCTCTAAATTCTTTGCCTTTCTTTTATCTCGTTTATTTACTGTTAGTATGGCTCTTACTGTCTTTCGGGTAGCTAGTTTTAGTTGTACCGATAATATTAAATATATCCCAAGGGAAAATAAGCAGACGAAAGTAATAAGAATTACTATCAACGTATTCACCTCCTCCATATTACCTAATGGATATCCTCATCACTGTTTTTATGGCTACTTTCTATATTCCACTGGTTTACTAAGTTTGATTGCAGCCCCAAGGGAAATAAATACCACCATCATGCATATGGTCAAAACGACCTTGCCAAAGGGTGTAAAAACTAACGTTCTATACCAATTTCGATTGAGGAAATACATAAGAGGTATGTTTCCTAAGAGTAACAATAGAAGGGTTATAAATTCTTTTATTGGCTTATACATGAGATACTCCAGTTCTGCCCCTACTACCCTCATGTCCGAGAGCTTTGATACAATCGGTGAAAGGGTATGCTTTAGGTTTTTATCATCTCTACATGCAATTAGTCCATCTACCCATTCTCTAAATACATCATTATCTATCTTAGGTTTTAGACTCTCTAATGCTAGGTTTACATTGGAATTAATCAGTTTGGTTTGTGATAAAAAGCCCTTAAACACATCTCTTACGGGTGGATTTATATAATCTATATTTTCTTCTACTGCTGTTAAGATGCTTTCACTTCTTAGATAGGAGTTGGTTATAACTGAAAGGGCTGTTTCTAACTCACTGTTTAACTGTTTTTTATAAAATACTGCTGTAAATTTCACATACCAAAAGGGCAGGAGTGAAAAGCCTACAGCTAATACCGGTATCATCAATAAATTTGACATGGATATGGATAATAAAGCTCCAAGTATTAATAGGGTAAAAGATAGGATACAAAGGATTGCAAATTTATCTTTTTTCCCTGTCATTTCAAGTATACCTTTGGTTTCAGCAATTAGCTTCCTTAAACCTTTTTGTTTCTTTTTATTTTGAACTGAATATACCTTTTGTTTTATGGTTTCTTTTGTATTTCTAAAGGGTTTTGATATGCTTTCTGCCAGTTCCAACGGAGATAAATCAAGCAATATAAGGCTGCCCGATACAAAACCTAAAAAAGCTATTGCAATTAGTGTTGTCACACCTTATCACCTTCTTTCAGAAACTGCCGTAGCATATTTTGGGGCATACCATTTTCCAGTAGTCTTTTTTGTAGGCTTTCTGAAATATTGTTGACCTTTTCAAAATCCCCTGCTATTACAAATTTATTATCAGCTATTTTATTTTCTTTGATTTTGTAACGGTATAAGGTACGGACTTCTCTTTTTCCCTTGGGGTGGATTACACATTCTGTTATCTCCATTATTTTTCTTGTATTATCTTCTAATTTTTTTGCAAAGGCAACGATTGGAAAGGCTTCTGTTACTAGCTGATATAGAGTGTTGTCGTTTATGTCATAACGCATCTTGCATAGTGTTACCATTCTGGAGTAGGTGGCTTCACAGGAATTGGCATGGGTTGTTGTGGTTAAGGCATGACCTGTTCTCGCAGCTTCTTGAGCTGCAAAAGCTTCTGCTGACTTCATCTCGGCTACGCTTATAATGTCGGGGTTAGCTGTTAGTGCAAATTCTAATAACTTTTCTTGGTCTATGTTCTGCTTTTCATCTTCCGAATAGCGAGTTACCGTATGAAGTACGTTATTAATAACATTACCTTTCTCATCTTCCTGTACTAAATTAAACTCACGGGTTCCATTTTCAATTGTGATGATTCTTTTATCCTTGGGAACTGTTGATAGTATCCAACTCATTAATGTTGTTTTACCACTACTTGTAGCCCCTGTAATACAGCTACTTACACCGTACCTTAGACAAACACTGAGAAAGTCCAGCATTTCCTCTGTGGCTGTACCATGTTTTATAAAATCTTCTTTTTTTAGTTCTCTAGGATTTACGATACGAATGGATGCTGCTATTCCTTTATCTGAATCTATTACCCCATTTCCAAAGACCGTTATTCTGATTTTATTCGATAGATGACCCCGGACTATGGGTTGGGAATTATCCAGTATCATACCCGACTGGTGTAATAGCCTTCTTATTACGTCTACGCCATGACTTGGCGAATTGAATTTTTCTTCTGTAGGAACTATTCTGCCGTCTGAGTAGGTTATTTTGATATCTTTGTAGGAATTGATGTTTATTTCTTCTATATCATTGGCAAACAGGTATTTCGTCAGAAATGAAAATTCTGCCATTTCAAAGTAGAGTTTATCAATAAGTTCTTCTACTGTCATTCCTTCTATGACATAAGCATAGTCTCTTATGAATTTGGCTATATAGGCTTTAATCTGTTTTTTCTGCTCCTTTGGATGGTCCGCAATCAATACCGCATATTTATTTGAGATATATTCTTGTACAGCCCTTAGTACTTCCGTAAAACTGCTTGTGTCTTTCCTCTGAAAAAAAACTGCCTTTCTGCTCATTAAGTGCCTCCTTTATCTTTTATCTTTGCTGAAGCTCTTGAAAATTTTATCCTTTAATTTATCAATTGATGATTTAATGCTATCTAGCAGACTTTCTAATTTGAATGAACATTCCTTTTGGCTTTTTAAGGCTGCTGTTTCTGAATCTGTAGATATGAGGGTTTCTGTTATCTGGGAAATTATATTGCTATACTGTTTACCTTTTTTAGAGGTCAACGACTCTAACAGGCTCCCCGATAGGGATTGTTCTTCTAGTTCTTGGCTATGGGGAAGCTGATATTTTACGCCGTGAAATCTCTGGATAACTGCTGATTTGGCTTCGTAATCTTTGATATTGGATAGGATTTTGATATGGCCATCTGCTTTAAATCTTCTGTCTTTGATTAATGGTAGATGGGATTCATAAAAGGATAGACTTTTTAAGTCACAGGTAATATGTCTAAATACTATATCTGCCATTTCCAATGCCGTAGCTGATAAAATATCATTTTCCATGTTGCCAGTACAATCTACTATTATATAATCCGCTAAGTGTCTTAATAATATAAAAAAGTCAACTGCTTTCTCTCTATCGTACTCAGCATAGGAAAATAAATTATCCCCCTGCTTATACGCTATAAAGGTCAGATAATCATTCTTCTTTAATGTTATGCACTCTGCCAATATGCTTTCCTGCGTTATTTGAGGGGCTGATAATATGTTACCTAGACTTTTATCTCCCGTATCATAGGGAATCACTGTCATTAGGGTTGGTGAGCTTAAATCGCACATGACTACTATGATGTTTTTCTTTTTTTCTGATAGCTCCTTTGCCAGTTTCATTGTGGTGGTTGTCTTTCCACTATGGGTATTGCCCCATATTGCAATGATCTGATTATTCACTGTATATCTCTCTCCTTCCCTTATTCTGGTGATTCATCTAATTCTGTACCTGCATTGCCTTCTAGCTTTAACATTAGTTGTTCTTGCTCTAATAAAAATTTTTCTGCATTTTCCCTTTTCCCTCTATACACAATGGCTATATGAATTTTACTCTTTTGTTCTAGCTCTGCTAGTAGTTTGGACTGTCTTTCATTAACTACAAGGGTTATAGTTGATGGTAGTTCTTGTTCTTCTGTATCACTTGTTCCTCCGTATATTCTATCTGTCCCTTTACTTGTTGTTACTGCTAATACTTCTACATATTGAAGCTCCGGGAATATGATTGTTTCTCTAAACTCTCCGTAGTCAGATGCAATGATGGATACAATATCACCCTTTTCTAATTTTCCCGATAGTCCTGCTGCAAAGCTTTTTATAGAAATTGATATAGCTCTTTTACTACCATAAAAATCATAGAGATATTCATTCTTTGTAATAGGATGGTCGGATACTTTAGTATTTAAAATATAATCTCCCTTTGATAAGTCTGCGGTGGCATATTTGCCTACTATGTTGGATTTGTCTTTTAGTACATTGGAAGGTAAGTTGTATCCCCCTATAGTTACGATCTGCACTTTACTATTCGTTATGACTTCTCCTATCTTTATGTCCTTGGACACCCTTACGATTTCTGTCTTTGCTCCTACTGCTTCATTAAAAAGCGGTGTTATGCCAAAGCATATGACTAGGGATAGAAATATACATATTAGCCCTAATATGGTTTTATTTTTTAAAAAATGCATGGTTAAACGCCTCCTTTTTGAATATTTAAAAAGCCTTTAATATTGGCTGAAAGCTTATTTTTATAATGTTTTACCTAGTCCTGTCTATTCATTGCTCTATGTTTTTACTGCAATAAAAAGGATAAAAAACCCCCTAACCCAAGATAAGGTGCTAACGGGAAAGATATACTTCTATCTTTTTGTTTTAGTTTGTAATACACTTCATTCACAGCTATTGCAAAGATTAGTCCGATTATACTTGCTAGGAATCCCTTCTTAACACCCAAAAAAAATCCTATTCCACCCATCATTTTTATATCTCCCCCACCAATGCTATTACCTTTTAACAATGCCGGTATTAAAAATGGTACCGGAACTATTAATAATCCTGCTAATTGATATAGATGTGGATTGATTAAGCTTACTGCAATTATTAGAATATGTACTATGTCTGGGATTGTTTTAGTTTTTAAGTCCACATATGCTGTAAAGATTAATATCTCTGCAAATAAAAAACCTTTAATTATCATTAAATCATCAAAGGTCTTGGTTAAAGTAAGCATTGCTATAATGCTTAATATTACTGTATATGGATACTTGTTTAAGTTCAGATATCTGACAAGCAGAACATCTACAAGTATTCCACTTAGTACAGCGTAAATTATATAATACTCCATCTTATACACCTACCTTAAAATGTACTTATTTGCAATCCTTCCACCATCTTCTCTATACATAGCTCTTACAAACAAGTATCCATTTCTCTCAAGCCTGTGAAGATTTTTACTAACTGTACCTTTGCTTATTTTAAGGGTATTACTTATTGATCTGTTTGATATCTGTATTTCGCCATTTTCATCCGCTAATTCACCTAGCAAGGTGTATATTAGTTTCCCGGATATTGTAGTCTTAAGCTGCCCTGATATTTTGTATTTTGTCATTATACTGTTACTCACATCACTTACTCCCTTCCTATTCCAATTCTTTTAAATATCTATACCTATATACCTTCTGACTTTTAGCGAATCTAATCATAAATTTGATTTGGTCATAGGCTGAAATATTTGTAATGTCTTTTGTAAACATCATCACTGATGCCGAAATGGAGCATAGAATAAACACTACCGCAAAGCTAACGTTCTTGGTTAGCATATATATGATTGTGTCTATTCCCCCTGCAACAAGGGTTACGATAACCGATTTAATGAGTTCTTCTTTTCCAAAACCTTCAAATAGCTCTGTTCTCGTTTTAAGACCTAAAGGAATGTATAGGGATTCATTTTGTTTCAATCCAATCCCTCCTTTTTAAATTATATTTTAATGACCTCAATTACTTCCTTTTAACCATAATACCCAAGCACAATATCCTTTATCTGCCATACACTTTCAGCAATAATATAAAACACCACTATATTCCTTCCCTTTTTCTTATACACCTCTGTCTCCTGTTCATTTCCACCCATTTTAATAAGGCAAAATGCAACCCTAAAGGCTGCCCCCACCCTAATCAGTATGATAAAAGCGTCTGCCATTTCTTTTATTAAATCCATCGATACCTCCCGCTACTTTTTAAAGGCTCCCTTTGCAATCTGCACTAATCTTATCCCTGAATAGGCAGCACTCATCGGGTTACCTGAGCCACCCGATACTATAATAAATTCTTGTAGGAACCTTGGTGTCTTGATGGCTAACATCAAAGCAGCTATGCCCCAAAATACATGAAGGTTGAGCATTAGGGCTACACCAAGTTTTGCAAGGACGATTTGAATGAGTACCGCTAGGGTTGATTGAAAAAATTTTTGTATGTAAGTTCTGAATACCCCTCCATCTGAATCTACTAAACCACTACAAGCAAGGGGTAAGCCTATTCTAAGTATTAATATCTCCAAGCCACGCATTAGAAACTGGAAATATAAAAGAAAGAAACATATGAAAAATATTAGAGATACTATGGCTGTGAATAGACCTGCTGAAGATATACCCGATATAGTTGATGTAAAATCTGTATTGTGACCCAGTCCTATAGCAATTAATATTCTATTTGTCATATCTTCTATAATTGTAGCCATCCAACCATATAACGTAGGAAATGATACTGCGATGGCAAGGGCTTTAAAAAATCCTGTTAAAAGTTTTAAAGGGTCAATTTCAGCATCTCCGTCTGTCCACAGTATATAAATATCAAACCCCTTTTTCAGAAATTTTAAGACTATTAAAGATATTCCAAAGCTAAGAAATATTTCAAAGACCTGTGTAAAACCATTTGTTCCTAGAAGTGTATCCATGTAGGTTTCTGCATATAAAGCCATAGAAACCAACCCCTCTAATATTGAGTTTACATATGTTAGACACCCATTTAATATTGCTACTATAAGGAGAACCAAAAGAACTTCCAATGAATCGCCTCCTTTATTTTTAGCATAAAAAAGCCTATTGACTAAACTATTAATCAATAGGTGTTCAATTTACACTATTTTAACTTTCTTTAGCAATCTTATACAATCCCCGAATCCATGTATATAACTTATATAGTAGCCTTCCATTGCTAAAACTTGTTTTTCATCTAGATATTTTGTTATGAGTTTTTTATCTTCTTTTTCTAGATTTGATATTATCTTATGTACTTTACAGCTTAATTCCACAATTCTTTTTTCCAACTTTTTTATATCCGGGTCACATTCTTTTGCTTGTTGAAAGTTATATTCTAGCAACTCAAATATAAAATCTTTTGCTAGACTTTCATATGTTGTCGTTGTTTTTCCCACCTTCAAATCACCTCCTAAGAATATAATAGGCTTATTACGCCTATTTGTCAATACTACTATTACGCCTAATGTATAATTCTATTGAGGTGATTTTATGCTTTTTGAACGTATACGCAATATTAGAGAAGATAACGACTTAAAACAAACTCAAATAGCAAGTTTACTTAATATAGACCAAAGAACCTATTCAAGATATGAACGAGGTGAAATTACACTATCTGTAGTAACACTATGCAAACTTGCGGATTTTTACGGAACAAGTCTAGATTATTTAGCTGGAAGAACTGACGAAACACGCCCTTATCCACCATCACAAATTTGCAAATAGGTTTTAGGCTTGCAAAATGCAAGCCTATTTTCCATTAACCGCTAAAGTTAAACATTTCCGTTATTTTATCCGTCAACGTTGGCAAAATCGTATCTTTAAAAAGCATATATAAACCGCTAAGTATCAGTCCTCCTACTACTACGCTAATTAAAATTTTCAATGCGGTATCAATAAAACCTTCCCCTTTATTTGATTTTAACACTGTTCCTGCTTTCTTTAATGCACTCATGCCTTTAATTTGCGTTCTCATTATGAAATTTCTCATTTTTTAATATTCCTCCTAATCTTTTATTGGTAATATCCTATTATCAAGTTTAATAATGCTGACCCAAGGACAGCACCAATACAGGACACTATGGCGGTAGTTATACGGTTATTCCATTTTTTTACGTCCATTTCATCGGCAGCACTCCTTCTTATACAGAAATAAATGATTAATAATCCTGCAACAATTGGTGCAAGTACCATAAGCCAAACTGTTACATCATTTATAAGCTTTTCTGTTCCTTTAACTAGCTTGCTATCCTTTACTTTTCGGGCAGCATAGGCAGGTATTGTATATATAAGTGTGAAATAGACTGAAATGATAAATATTTTTAGTTCTTTTATCATTTTTTTTAACGATGTCAGTAGCATTGACTATTCCTCCTTCCTAACTTTTCCCTTTATCATTTTGGTTTGTCACCTCTTTTCCTATATTTTGCTTGCATAGTACAATGAAATACATCCATATATTCCATAAGTCCATGTCGTTGTTTGCTTGTTCCCTCTCTCGTCTTTTGTTTTCTCTTAATTCTCTAATTTTTCTATTGTGTTCCTTATCTCCAAGTCCAAATATCTTGTTAAAAATCCACTCTGATAAATCTGGACTATACATCATAGCTGGATTGTTTCGAGATATAACCAAAGAATATGGACGTGAAATAAGCCTTACTTCATCCACCGTGAGTAAGGCCCTGCTTGTTAGATTTAAGCTGTGGGAACTTGAAGGGGCTGAGTATTTACCGTGGGAGGCACTTAGGGTATAGGTGCTTACGGTATAATTGCCTAGTTTGTTTGATATTTCCTCTAAGGTTTCTAGGTCATCCGCCTGTAGGTATATCCAGTTTTCACAGTTACTTTTTATGGTTTTTGAGATTTCCTTTCCATACTTTTCATCAATCTGGGCAAAGGATTGAACAAATAAATTGAACCTAATACCTCTACCGCCTCCTACCGTTAGCTTGGCTCCGAAATCGGCTATTTTTGCAAAGTTTCCATATTCATCGAGGATAAAATTAACTCTTTTTTTAAGTCTACCACCTCGCTTATCAGCTTCATTCACTAACAATTCATAGTGCTGCGATACCAATAGACTTGCTAGGCTGTAATAGGTCGTTTTTTCATCGGGCAGTACTATGAATAATGCTGTTTTTTCTTCTCCTAGCTTGTTTGGGTCATAATCGCTTGTGTTTGTCATGGCATTAATAAGTGGATTGGTAAATAGTCTAAGGGTTGTTAAGGCAGCGGTATAAAAGCTTCCTCTAGTACGATCTGGGGCTACTTCAGATATGGATAATAGTCCTCTGGCAGGATGGGATTGTTTTAGAGTTTTGATGTATTCTATTATTGGCATTTTACCATTAATAGTTTTGCACATCTCTGAAATGAAGTAAAATACATTGGTCATATTCTGATACTTTTTATTTAATTTATTTCTGTTATCATAAACAACTGACATAATGGAGCTTGCTATAATGCTGGCTTCACCATCTGTCCATATTCTTTCTCCCTTGGCTTCTCCCACAAGCTGTGATGTTAAGTCCCATGTCTTGTCTATGGCTTTTGGAATGTTGTCTTCATCTATTGCATCTATTATTGGTTGTAAAAAGTTATATCTTGTACTCTTTAATGGATTTTTAAAGTCTATGGTTATCACTTTATATCCCATTCTTTCTAGGTATGGAGCTGTATATTGATTTAGCTCACCCTTTGGGTCGGATATTACCATGCTTTCTCCTGCAAGGGCTAATGTTCCTATGGTTTGAAGCACTATTGTTCTTGATTTTCCACTTCTTGTTGCCCCTATACACAGGCAATGGACATCATCAGCTATATAGTAGATTTTTTCTTTTTTTCTGTCTTTGGTTTTGTCATACCCTAATACTACACCTCCCTGCGGTATTTTTTTTTCACACATGAAATTGTTAACCTTTGTACCTTTAAACTTTGCTTCTCTTTCTTCTTTTATGTCGTCAAAACCCTTTGCTACAAGGGCTTTGATATCCGTATCTATAGCATCTAAAATGAAACTCTGGAAACCACTATCTTTATTCTTTAACCATCTTGCCGAACCAAACTGATTTTGTCCTGCGGGTACTGGTGTTTTAATATTAGGTGTTATTTCAACCAGCTCACTTTGATAAGGCTTGTTATTAGCAATATAATAGAATACTGCCATTAAGAATATAAATCCTTGAAAGCATAGAAAAAGCAACAGGTGGGTTTTATCTGTTGCTAGACTTTTTATACAATCTATTAAGCTAAATAGTTGTAGGGTTTTCATTTTTCTTGATAAAAGGTAATGGACATTGGTTGAAAAGAATAGATTAACTATTAGCCCTAGAGTAAATATGAGGGCTGAAATGTATAGTTTTTGTTTCTTTTTCAATAAACTCATCCTTCCCCGGGCAAAGCCTAGAAAAAGGAGCCTAACTCTAATGGCTAGACTCCCTCTCCTTTTTTGTAACTATCCATAAATTTTACATCTATACCCTTTTAATAGCTATGAAAATAATATTCTACACTGTATGTAATGTTGGATTTGCCATACATACAATGGGATGCGAAATAGTAGAATTCTAGCTTTTTATATTTACCCTTTGGTAACGTACCGGTCATGGTGATACCGTTTCTGGTTTTTCTACGATCTATTTGTTCCCAACTATTTGTATTTAGGTTAAAACCTCTGATACGCCCAAAATCGTTACCGCTATGTCCCCTAACTGGTGGTACTGTAAAGGTGTATTTGGTAATGGTTGCCCCTTCTATACCTTCCTCCACTAGGGTGGAATGTTTATCTACTAATGTCATTCCCCCACCACTTTTGGCATCCGCTACAAAAAACACTATTGCCGCTTGAAGTGACTCTGCCCCTGCTTCGTCTACGGCCTTTACTTTTACTACATTTTTACCAAGGGGGTATTTACCTGTTTCAGCTACTCTACCTTCCCAAACATACGTAATATCATCGCCATCTGGATCATTTGAGCTTGCTGTAATTGTAATGTTATTATTAGGAGGAACACTATTGCCATCGGGCGTCCTTGTAATGACTGGTGCAGTTGGAGGATTATTTATAACATTGAAATTAACACTACCCCACTCTGAATAAAGGCCATAGCTATCCTTGGCTCTTACTTTTACGGTATGGCCTCCTACTGGATAATAATTATCAGCAGCCTTTCCTATATACTCATAGGTGATTGAATCACCATCTGGGTCTGTAGAACTTACATTCAGATTTACCTTAAACTTTCCATTTAAGATTTGTCTTGTAACATTTGCCGTAATGCTAGGTGTAGAAGGGGCGTTATTGGTTACGCTTACACTATCAGAATAGGTAAAAACTCTGTTTGTACTATCGGTTATTGTTCCTATCAGAGTGTAATGACCTGTTTCTTTAAAGTGAATATTTCCACCGTTATTATCAAGTGTTCCAGCTACATAATTTGATAGGCTTACAGGCTGATTATTCTTTGATAAACTCCATACAACATCTAAAGTCTCAAGATTTGTGGGATTGGTTATTAGATTAAAGTTCTTTCCAATATGAAGGCTATTAGGTAGGTTGAAAGATATTTGTGGGATTGGATAAATCTCAATGCTATTTTGATATTCAAAAGCTCTGCCTATTTCATCCGTTATCCTTGCTTTGAGAGTATAATTGCCCTTTTCTTTGACCCTTACTATTCCACCATTATTATCAAGACTCCCTTCAATATAGGTTGATATATCTACTGGTTTACCGTCTTTTTGTAAAGTCCATAGAATATTATTTGAACCTAAATTTTGTAAAGTTGTCACTACATTTACATTACTATCTGTATGGGCTGTTTCCGGTAAGGTAAAGCTCACTTTAATTACTGTATACACTTTTACGCTGTCTGCAAATTCAAATTCCCTACCTGTTTCATCCGTGACTTTTGTTTTTAAAGTATAGTTACCTTTCTCTTTGAACCTTAATTCTCCACCGTTATTATTTAGACTTCCTCCAATATATTTAGAGATATTTGCTACCTGTCCATCTTTTTCTAAGCTCCATACCACATTATTTGAACCTAAATTTTGTAAAGTTGTCACTACATTTACATTGCTATCTGTATGGCCCGTTGCTGGCAAGTCAAACTCCATTGTAATTAGTGGATATACTTTTATGCTATTTTCAAATTCAAATTCTCTGCCGTTCTCATCTGTTACCTTTGCTTTGAGTATATAATTACCTTGTTTTTTAAACCTAACCATACCGCCTTTATTATCAAGATTTCCTTCAACATATGTTGAGATATCTACTATTTGACCATCTTTTGCCAGACCCCATACTATATAATTTAATCCTAATTCATTCAAGCTTGTAAGCACATCTATACTGCTATCTGTATGGGCTGTTTCTGGCAAGTCAAACTCCACTGTAATTAGTGGATATACTTCTATGCTATCTTCAAACTCAAATATCCTACCAATTTCATCGGTTACTATTGCTTTAAGAGTATAGCTGCCTTTTTCTTTAAAGGTTACTGCTCCACCTTCATTCTTTAATGCTCCTTCAATGTATTTGGAGATATTCACTTTCTCCCCTTTTTTATCTAAATGCCATACAATATGATTGGAACCTAAATGCTGTGAAGTTGTAACCACTTTTACATCATTATCTGTATGAACCGTTTTTGGTAAGTCAAAGGCTACTGTGATAATTGGATATACTTCTATACTATCTTCAAATTCAAATTCCCTGCCTGTTTCATCTACTATCTTTGCCTTGAGATTATAAATTCCTCTTTCTCTGAATCTAACGACTCCACCGTTATTATCAAGATTTCCTTCAGTATATGTGGAGATATCTACTATTTGTCCTTCTTTCTCTAAGTTCCATACAATATCATTTGACCCTAGATTCTGTAAAGATGTAACTATACTTATATCATTATCTGTATGGGTTGTTTCTGATAATTCAAAATCTGCCATAATTACTGGATATACTTCTATGCTATTTTCAAATTCAAATTCCCTACCTGTTCCATCTACTATCTTTGCTTTGAGATTATAGCTGCCGTTTTCTTTAAATTTAACGACTCCACCACTATTATCAAGATTTCCTTCAGTATATGTGGAGATATCTACTATTTGTCCTTCTTTCAGTAATGACCATTTAACATTAAGTTCTTCTATCGCTGGAACTAGATTAACCTCTTCGTCAGTATGGGCATATTCGGGTAGGTTAATATCTATCTGAGGAATTGGGTATACTTCTATAGATTTCTTAAATTGAAATTCATTGTTCCCATAGTTAACTGCAACTACTGTTAACGCATAGCTGCCTTTAGCTGTGAATCTTATTTCTCCCCCAGTGTTATCTAACGTATTTTCGGTATATTTGTCAAATTCTACTTCTATCATTTCACCATTTTCATTTTGTTTCTCTAATTTCCATATAAGCTCTTTTACATTTTCTGCGGTAACTTCTATTTTGACTTCTTTATCAGTATGTGTATATTGTGGTAGAGAAAATTGAACCTTTGAATCAGCATGTTTTGTCCTATGGGTATTAGATTTTTTATCCCTTTTTGCTTCTCCAGTTTCCCTAGTTTTTTGATAAGTGATCATCATTTTAACGGCTTCTGCCCGGGTTGCTAATCCATCAGGTTTAAACGTATTATCTGGATAACCCGATATAATCCCATGATATTCTGCTAGATATATATATCCCCTATCTTCCTTTTTAATATCTCCATCATCATCAAATTTGGTATTAACGGTTATCTCTTTAGCACTCTTGTCTTTTCCCATTGCCCTCATAATCATTTTAGCTATTTCAACTCTAGTGATTTCTCCATCCGCTAAATAACCATGCAAGTACTCATCGGGAATAATGACTGCTTTATCTACTAATGCTTCAATAAATTTTTCTGACCACATTCCTTCTATTTCTTGAAAAATCACAATGTTTTCATTGCTTACTTCTTTAAGCCCTAATATTCTATACATTAATGTACTAAACTCACTCCTAGATATATTAGCATCGGGCCTAAATGTACCATCCGGGTAACCACTTATAACCCCTTGGTTTGTAAGCTCTATTATTTCCCTTTCTGCCCAATGGTCTTTAATATCAGAAAAAGAAGCTTCTTTTCCGTATACGGTGTTTGACAATACACTCAACAATACCATTACTATTAATATCCTTTTTACGTTTTTCATCCTATTCAACCCTTTCTTTATTCTAGACTTTGTAAATTTTTTAGAGAAATGACATGCAATAAAAAAACACCTCTAAGGGTGCAAGCAGTAGTATTTTTATTCGATTTTTACAATTCTAATTGTGGCTCTACCTCCTTTTCTTCACTTATTTCCTGCCTCTCTTTTATTTCAGGAACGATTGTTTCTATTTTATTTAAAACTTCTCCTAATGCTTTTTCATTATCATAGGATATATCAGGAGTAGTTTTAATAAGATAGATAAGATTTGTATATATTAGCTTTAATTCTACTTCATTTAACATCTTAGGTTTTATTAAACCGCATCTTTCTGCCATATTTTCTTTTGCACTTTGATAATCTATAAAATAACGACCATGTGCTACACCTCCAGTGGCTCCTTTTACCCAAGTAATGAATTGATACCTCTCATCTACCATTTGTTTCATTGCCAAGACATAGTTATTGAATTCTAGTAGCTTTTTGTATCCTTGCGACAACCCTTTTGAATCTAACTCATCGGCATTGCAATAGGCTTTTATATATTCTTTTACCTCTTTGGTTACTTTATTGATGGGGTTGAAGAAATTTTGATATTGGTGGCGTAGGTTGAAGCCACCATCTTCATAAATGATTCCTATTTCTTTATCAGATGATGCATAGATACTTATATAATCGTAGCCATGTACAGGCTTTATTAGTTCCGTTTTAAGTCCCAACTCATTCAATCTTTTTTCAATTTCTTTAAAAAATCGTTCTTTATAGTTCATTATTTTTCCCTCCCTGCCTATTAATCTTTTTGTGTATGCACCTCCCAATCATGCAGTGAATCTTAATTTTGTCGTTGCCTAATATATCTTTACCATCTTTGTAGTGGGTTAAGAGATATACGCAACTAAAACATTTATACTGATTATTTTTAAAAGCTATTCCATGCAAGTTTATTATCCCCTCTCTTAGTTATCTTTCATGATTTGTTTGCTTATCCCAATCAAGCCCCTTTCCCTTTTTAAGCTCTGCTATTCTTTCCTTTAAGTTATCTCCCTTTAATTCCCCATTTTTAAGATAAGTTAATGGATAGTTCCTTTGATTGGCGTTATCTAATTTTGATAGTATATAAATGGACGAAATTAAAAACTCCATTCGATTTTGGAGCTTCTTATCTTGATACTTTTTATTCAGTTCAAAGGTTTTTGATAGGTTTTCTTTAGTAAATTGTTCTGGTGGATAGAGTTTTCTATTCCTGCATTTTTTACCGTTAGCTGTAACAAAGGTTATATATTTTCTATTATCTTCCCATATAACCTTATAACCCAGTTTTTCCATGTTCTTAATAAATTCTTCTTTACTTGTTGAGTTTCGCATACATTCTTTTACTGCTAAATATAACTCATATTTCCAAGATGCCCCCTTCCTTTGGCTTCGATATTCACCACGATTTTTATAACTGCCCTCTTTGCCTTTTACAACTATAAGGCCATACTCCCGACAAAGCTGATCGGAGTAATCTTTAAGCTCCTGAAGCTGTTCCTTGGATAGCTGCCATTTCAGTCCTGTGTCAGCATTAACTGTGTTTATAATGAAATGCGTATGTAGATGTGGTTTATCATTGTGAACTGCGTACACTACTTGGAATCCTTTGGATATCTGTTGTAATAGCCTGTCTGCTATTTCTTTTATAGTTTCTGGAGTAACTTTGTCTAAGGGAGAGAAGGATTGTATAAAGTGAATATACTGTCTGCCATTTTCTTTTTTATAATTTTGTTTGGTTAAGATAAATTCTTCATAGGCAGTAGATATGTTGCAGTTTAATCCTGCTGTTAGATGGTATTCTGTTTTTTGGAGATGTAAAATGTATGCGATGGCCCTTTTCATACCTGCATAAGTGTTGTTTTTGCCCTTTACAAAATCTATTATTGCTATAGTATCACCTACTTTTCTTGTTTTTTCTAATGGATATAAGGAATTTATAGATGTCTTGCAATAGCTTATGAATGGCTGATAGATTGGGATGTGTTATTCTTCCTTGATGGCATAGAACGGTTAATTGATTGAGGTTGTTGCCTACCTTAGATAACTGTCTTGTGAATTCTTTAATTTCGTCAATAACTACTATTTCTTTGTCTAGTGAGGATGAGATTATATATGCACTAACTGATATGTTGGCTTTTTTAGCTTTGGCTTTTATTTTTCTCAGGTCACCGGATGCTATTCTGAATTTGAATTCTGTGTCTTTCTTTATATGGATCACTTCCTTTTTGAGAAATTTAAAAACCGTATCGGCGTTAGCACGATACGGCGTTAAGGGGTGTGGGGAATCCCCACTTTTACAAGCTAGTTGTGGGAACAACTAGGAAGCTTGCCCTCTCTAAAAGAGAGGTCTTATACGATAGAACTTTTTTATGCTCATGTATTACACAAATTCATTTATCAAAATTTAATACCCTTCTGAAAGCACTTCCCAACTGCTATCTGAATCTTTTCTTATTAATGCAATCTGTCTGGGAGGGTTATCTGAATTAGCTATTTTAACAGTAAATGTGATTAAATTACTTTCTTCATATTCCGAAGAATAATTTTTATAAATAGAATTTGTCAAATCAAACTTCATCTCAATTATTTTAAACAAGCGATCTCTGTAATATGTCTCTGCTACTTTTTTTGCACTTTCAATTTCCTCATCAGTAAAACCAACAAAAGTATTTGAAGTAGATTCATCTGTTGGTGATTCAGGTAAATCTATTTCCTTAGAATTAATATTTTGCTGGGATTCTATCTCTCCAGATGAACTACTATTATCCCCATTACTGCATCCAGATATTATTAATGTGAACATACATAAGAATATACACAAAAAAATTTTTCTACTCAATTAATTTTTCCTCCTATTTTTAAGCTAAAACTAAAAACCTTTTCTATATCATTATTATATTAAGTAAATTTCAACAATATGAGAAATCTTATATACTATAGTTAATCTAAAAAAGTATTTATTCATAACTATTAAATACACAATTCGAATATATTGTATATGGATTTAGTCATTTTTATTTTTGTGAAATATCCTAATGCTAAATCTAAAAATCATATTTTTAAGGTATAAGTAAATCATCTCTGATTTTCATAGACCTATTTTTCAGTGTATTAAAACTTGGAAATCTATTAAGATTAAAATATACTAATACTCAGACCTTGACAGATTTCCAAGATAAAAAACAATATAGTTAACAGGTTTTTATGGTCAATCGTTCAAGCACAGATTTAAATACACTAGCTATATTCTGTTGTTCTTCTCACTCTCTCATATTGAAAATCATACATCCATGTGAAGGTATTTTTTCACTAAGTTTAGCAGACTTTGTATCATATGTATGAGCAGCTAATACAAAGTCTAATGGGCTTGTATAACCAACAATTATCATTACATGATAAGCTCTGTCATTATCAGTTAGTAATGCTACAGCATCTCCATTCCAACCAAACGAAAATGACTCACTACCGACACTTGTAAATTTTTTATATGCTGTTGCATGACTTTGCCAATAACTTTTAAATGCATTAGCTCCTCTCCAAGTAGAAGACACTTTTTTTACGTCATGTTCTTTACCTTCCGAAAACCAATTTGACCAATCCTTAGCTTCTTTCTCTGTTCCCGGTGTCCCCTCCATAGGTTTCCCACCTTCATGAACACATTGTGATATAAAATTAGCACAATCTCCTCCATATGGTGGAGCACTCCAATCTGGATAAGCATCATTATAATCCTTGTAATATTTTTTTGCATATTCAACAGCTTTGGACCAGTCATATTCGTTTGATTGAGTAACTACAGATTTCCTATTAATTTTTTCATCTGGCATATCTTTAGATATCAATTGCCATTCATAAGCCTCAATATATGAATCTACATATGATAAATTAATATCCGGAATATTTTTTATAGTCTCATAATTATTCTTTAGATAATTCAAATTAAATTCCCATTTATCTAAAGCTGTATCTTTACCTTGCTCAATAATTAAATTTACAATATAGTTTTCTTCATCCATGACTCTCTTATATGCTTCATCTATCTCGTTATTTCCGCTCGTAAATGTTTCTGTTACTAGAGTAAATTCACTCTTTTCCTTATAAAGTTCTTCAATTAATTTTTCTTTTTCTTCATCGTCCATATCTGCATATATTTCGTTTACATATGATACAACCCCTTCATATATTTCATCATTATAATTCACATTACTTTTTACACTTTCGGCAGAAACTACAGCTGATAGGCTGAATACAAATGTCATAATTAACACTAATAATATACTGATTTTTTTCATTAAGATACACCCTTTCTCATATTTATTAGTTATTTACTTATCAATATACTTTGTTTTACTCATAAAGCTTGTGCTTTCCACTATTTTTCCATCCTCATATATATCTCCATATGAAACTATTCTGTACTTATATCCCCTTATTACGTAAAACGTGTCACCTGCTTCACAACTCTTTTCTTTTCTCAGACCAAGTTTTAATTGTCTTCCAAGTAGCATCTTTATATTGCTGTAATTCAGCTGTAACTTTAGCATTATCTATATCTCTATTTGTAGAGCATAAATAACTGGTAACAGTTGCTTTACCTTTACTTGAAATATTGAACATGTTTTCAAATGAATCAATATGAGTAAATCTTATTTGATAATCAATTGGCTCTGTGCTTGATGCATAAACCGTGGTACTTAATAAAATAAGTATCAAACACACGCATATCAAAATTTGATATTCTTTCACGTCTAATCACCTCCCTTTATAATATAAACAAATAAAGGGTGTGATTTGTTACAACTTTTTGAACTTTTTTTATTTTTTTATAAATTTTACAATATCTAGTGTAAATCCACTTGGAAAATACTTAACCCATAATTATTATCTCAACTACTTAGATAATCCTTTTTCTGCATTTTAAATTTATAAATTCCTTCTGCTCTTTATAAACAAGTCCTAACCTTTAAAATAAGAAATGAACAATTTAGCTATCAATGAACCTATTTTTTTAGTATACATCTTCAGTTTTTCTTTTCGTCTATATTTTTTTGAAAACTTTTCAAACCACTCATTCATACTTGACGGGATTTCGATTTGATTGATTTCATCCATTTTTGCATCTTGTTCTTTAATGATACACTCCGTATGATAATGACCTAAACTGTTATAGTATGATTCCATTGCTTTATTCATTTCTTCATCAGTTTTCTTGGCTTTCTTTTTCAATCCAATGATCTCCCCTCAATAAAATCTTTTTTAAAGCTTGTTTTGCTCTATGTATCTTAACCCTAACGTTTCCTTCCTTTAGATTCATTAGCCCTGCTATTTCTAAATTTGAATATGAATAGTGATATTTTAGGACTAGTATATCAACATAAGAAGTATCTATCTTCGCCAATGCCTTTTTAGCTTCTTCTAATTGATCTAACTGTATAATCTGTTCTTCCGGACTCCTATCATCATCGGGCAATCTTTCGTTTAAATCATCTATTGGTACGGATTTTCTTTTCTTCCTTTGATTATATATATTGATAGAAAGATTTCTAACAATTATAATCAGAAAAGCCCTTGTTTTAATACAGTTTACGTTCTTTATTCTTCCAAGTCTTGAGGAAAGTTTTAGAATCGTAGTTTGTACTACGTCTTCGGCCTCATGATAATCTTTTAATATGGTATAGGCTATGTAAAACATCTCTTTATGATATAAAAAGTACAATTGTTCTAATTTATTGCAAGTATCTTCACCTTTTATCTTCTTTAGCAATTTTACCATACTATCATACACCATTTCCTCCTAACTATCATTATAAATTCTTTCTATTATCATAGAAGAAAAAATATACAATCGCACTTATAGTCTGTAATATTTATCCAAAAAATAATATTATATACACTATATCCTATGACTTATTAAAAATCAAGCTTTTTATATTATTTAAAGTGTTAAATATTCGTCATTTACGTTTCTGTGCATAATACCTTCTTTCTGTTGCCCTAGCATCTCCATATTGATTGCTATTTCTATTAAATCCTCATTAAAATCTTTTCCCTTTGGCCAATTACGACTTATCGTATAACTATTCATATACTTCTCCTGTATCTTTTCCGTTCCAAAATGCCCTGCCTTATCTTTATCAAAACAAACTATAATCTCATTGATATTAGGATTATCCTTCAAATACCTTTCCAACGCTACATCGGCTATACACCCAAGGGAGATACAATGGTTATTGAATACAGAAATATTATATAACTTTACAAGGGTTAAATAGCTCATCAGATCAATAGGACTCTCAAAGATATTGACCGTATTGTTATTTCCCTCAACACAAAAGGGAAAACTCTTATCGGAGTTTTCTACATCTCCTCTGTAAGTTTTCCCTTGGGTATTTGTGCTTCTGTAGGATGCATATCTGGGTATGCCTTCTTTGTCGTATCCTACAAATACACAGCTTTTATATTGATTCTCATATATCTTCTTTTCTTTGATTAAGCTATAGACTATATCCTTATCAATCTTCCTTGTTTGAATAAGATAAGCTATCATATGTTTGTAAGTTTTATTTTTCTCCGGTAATATCATTTCCTTTTTTTCTTCTTGGGTCATCTCATTTCTTGGTATACTCACTACATCCTTTGATAATCCAAGTAACTTCTTGACTGCTTCAATCCATGTCTTTTGCTCCATCTCCATAACAAACTGAATGACTCCACCGCCCGTATCCCTTGTGAACCAGTACCATTTTTCACCACTGGCATCAATATACAGTCCACCATGTTTTGGTATTTTAAATGTGTTCTTTGACACTTTTGTGAGAGGGTATCCCCCTTTTCTGGCATAATCAAGTATATTGATATTGTTTGCTATAGCTATCTGTTTCTCCGTGAACCTTCGTTTCTTCATCTCCATCTAACCACCGCCTATATCTCAATTTCTTCTATTTCATGTTTTTCCTCTATACCCCCGGTCTTTTGACCTCCCATGCTATTGTCATTAGCTAACATTTCATCATCTAATTTAGCATTTAACTCTGTTTGCCATCCCTCTTCCTTAACAAATTTCTCGTATACATCATCGTTTTCTATATTTTGTTTGAAGGTATTTTCTCCTAGTCTGATTGGCTCATAATTTGCCCTGTTTTTACTGTTTTGTGGAATTAGACCATCTACTCGTAATGATGTATAGTCAATACCTGCTACGATAATATGATCCAATATGGCTATATCAAGGGGCGTAAATATGTCTATAAGTCTTTGTGTTACTTCTATGTCTGCTTTTGATGGTTTAATACCTCCACCCGGATGGTTGTGAGCAATAACCATTGAACTGCAACTACAATCTAATGCTTTTTTTAATATTTCTCTTGGATAAACTGCTGCTTGTGACACTGTCCCCTCTGACATGATTTGAGTTTCTATGATGCTGTTTTTAGCATCTAGAAAGGCTACCATAAATCTTTCCTTATCTTTAACACCACTTAGCAGAGGTACAAAATAATTGGCTGCTTGACTCGGTGAGGTAAATTTTATTTTATCTTCATGTTCATAGCTTTTGAGTAGATTATATGAAGCTATGATTTCCTTAAGCAGTCCTATCTTCTCTAGTTGTCTGTCGTTTACATCTAAGGCTTTTGGATGCTCCAGTACATTAAGTGGGTTATTATCCTTTGCATAGCTCTCTAGTTTTCTATATGAAACTCCTGTTAAGGTTTTCAACCCTTTTAAGAAGCTTTCCGTATAGGGTCTTTTAGTTTTCATAAGGCCCACCACCTTGTCTTGAATCTACATTTTCTATATAGAGTAATATATCTTTAACAGCTTGAAGTTTCTTTTGAGTATCTTCACCTAATTCCATCAGTCGCATATTTTCAAAAAAATTGACGATACCATAGTTGTTAATATAGTCTGCTATTTTAGAATTCTTCTCTTTATCTATCTCCAATAACCTCATTAATGATAGGCATATAGTTTTATATTGCTTATTCTTGTTCATTAACCAATTCTCCCTCCATCTGTCCATTGAAATATAGACTTAATGCCTTTTCTATTACTGTTTCTATCTCCTTTGGTTTTTGCTCTGGAGTGAAGAATTTATTTATTATGTTATTCTTAAGCTTAAAATGAGGCAATCTGCCCTTTTTCTTCTTTTCTATTTTCCCACTAATAATATCTCTAGCTATATCTTCCGTTAGTTTTTTATTCTTTGATGCTTCACGAATCTGGCTGGCTTTTTTAATATCTATCTTAGAGCTAAGTTCCTCCGTTACAGCTAATACTAAGTGTTGTTCTTTATCATTTATATAAGATAAGTCAACTCCCGCCCTTATGGGGATTTGTCCTTCATCTATATGTCCTTGAAGGGGCTTTATTAATTTTGATATTCTTAAGTATCTTGCAATAGAATTTTTGGATAGGTTGTATTCTTCTCCTACTTTATCTCTTGTTTTTAACTTGTGCCCCAATGGGGCACAAGTTGTTTCATCTTTTGTTTCATCACTCTTTGACAGCCTTTCAATTTCGTTAAAAAGGTCACTTCTTACACCTTGGTTCTTCATTGCTTCATGTCTTGTTGCAATAACCGTAGCTCGTTCTGAGTGAACCAATTCTGAAAATGAACGCTGCCTTAAATTTGTTTCAGTTACGATTAATGTGGCCTCTTCTTGTGTTAATCCTTCTTTAATCACCGATGGAATTTCTGTTAATCCTGCTTCTCTTGCTGCATTAACTCTGTTATGTCCACTCAAAATTTCAAACTTACCATTATCTATAGGTCTTACGACAATTGGAATGATTACTCCATATTCCTTAATGCTCTCAATCATATCTCCCAGTCTCTGACCTTCATATAACTTAAACGGATGGTTTTTAAAGGGTATTAGTGCATTTATATCCAGTTCACTTATGCCTGCCCTTTCCTGCCCTTTTTCATCTTTTAGCGTTTCCTTTCCAAACATATCTTCAAAGGTCTGCAATTTCTTCCTACTCATAGCTTAAATATTCCTCCCCAAATCTTTTATAGGCTAAAGCTACTTTATTGTCAGGCTTGTATTCAATAATGGTTTTATTGTAATAATTAGCTTCTCCCACCTTTACGGATGAAGGTATTTTGCTATCATAAATTCTAAGTGTATCCCCATAGGTTTCTTTTATCAATGAAGCTATTTCCCTTGAAATTATGGTTCTTTTTTTAAACATGGTGAGGAGTATTCCATCTATGACTATTTTAGGATTTAGTTTTTTCTTTACTCGTATAATTGTTCTCAATAGGAGTTCTAATCCCTTTGCCGATAGATATTCTGGCGTTGTAGTTATAAGGACACTATCACAGGCAGTTAGGGCATTTATAGTTAACATCCCAAGCGATGGCATATTGTCTATGATGATGTAATCATAATCTGCTTTTATTTCATCAATAACACTTCTTAAAATAGCACTTCTTAATATGCTTTTTTTGCTTGTAGCATTAATTAGGTTGCCCTCGACCGCCGATAATTCTATAGAACAAGGGATTAAGTCAATATTTCCTTTTGATATGATGTATTCACTTTTATCTGGTAGCTTTCTATCCTCCATGACCGCTATTATTAGATGATATAGGGTTATTGGTAAATCCTCTGGTGTATCTACTCCGAAGCACATTGTAAGGTTTCCTTGAGGGTCAGCATCAATAACGAGGACTTTCTTCCCCTTTTCAGCTAGTGCAAAGCTTAAATTGAATGTTGTGGTTGTTTTTGCTGACCCTCCCTTCTGATTGCATATTGCAATAGTTTTACCTTTTTTCAATTTGAACAACTCCTTATTTGATAAACTTGATATTGTTATTTCTAATGTATTGAGATTCTTTACACCACAGATAATTGAAACATGTGCTTGTCCATCAAAATCACTCAATAGAATCTTTTTTACACTTTTGAACTAAATTATAAGCTAAAGATGTAGGAATAGCTGTTTTACCAACACCACCTTTCTCGTTAATGACAGCATTTACTGTTCCCATATTTTAACTCCTTGTAATTATTCACCCTATTTATGGGCATAAAAAAATTAGACTAAATCGGCTCAACCCTTTAATTTAAAGGCTTTCGCTAATTTAGTCCAATTATAACACTCTCGTCGGCACATTCA
>JAKSBP010000093.1 GCA_022361035.1 Clostridia bacterium | reverse complement strand
TCAACGGCTTCGAGCACCTGTTGACGGTTCGACAGTATAGTAATTGTATGCTGATCGCCTTCATCAAACGCCTTCGCCAAGGCGATACTCAAGGCTTCCTGCAATTTCTCTTCGAGACCGGTGAGCATCGCCTCATCGACGCGATGCGCCCCGTCACTCTCAAGGAAATTGCCGAGCACATATTCACCGACGGTTTTGTCACCGACAAAGACCCCTTTAAACTCGCGATCCATGGAGTCGGACAGTGCGCGCGCCGCGTTGTCGAACTTGTCAAATCTATCTTTAAGGCTTTGCCCCGTAAGGGCGATGTGCTTATCCCAGAATTTGGAATTGTTTTTGACGTAGAGCCCCTGGCCGTCCATGCGGACGCCGCCCTTGCCGCCCGTTTCTTTGAACTGGGCGTGCAAATCCTTGGCGATCTCCGTGAAGTCGCGGCTTGCATCGATCCGTACGTCACCCGTCATGATACAGCTCTTTTTCCGTCTTTCCTTCTCTTCACAGCAACGTCGTCCGGTCCGCTGCTGTTTTCAGCCCGCGTCTCATCCAGTTCCTCAATGATTCCGTTATCGCGCGCAGACTCGCTTGCTGAAACTGATCCCCTATCCGCGCGAGGACCGCCGATCACGCTTTGGGCGTCGATGCTCTCTGAAAACGTCTCCATGGTTGGATTGACGTTCATGCGCAGGTGTTTGCGCCGGCGCGCCGCAAGGTTTTGTTGTTTTTCCGCCAGAATCCCCTGTTGCTTGAGAATAGCGTCGATGTCTTGCGTATCCGTCTGATCATCGCCTTGTAGCGGCAGGTCAGCCTTAATAGCGACGGCGATGTTCTCATCAAGATCAGGGTCGTCGTCCGACCCTGTGCCAGACGACACATCATCGGCGTCGCTAAGTTCAGGGAAGTCGGACAACGTCCCGGACGAAGGCGTCGCCGGGGCGGCATCATTCCCGACCGGGCTCGCACCGCCGTCTTCTTCCAAAAGGTCAACCTCAAGCTGCTCAATACGGGTGATATCGCGCTCATCCGCCAGGATGTCGTCAAGCGGATCGGAGGAAGCAAACGCGGATGGAAGATCACGCCACTCCTCCTCCACGCCGTCGTCTTCCTCAGCCAGAGTCGAAAGCTTGCGCTGGTATTGCGGTATGTTCACCCGAAGCGCGTTCGCCTGAAGGGCTTGAAGGCATCCTCTTTGAGCTTCCAAGACGAAAATTTCTTCATCATACTGGTCATCGCTTTTATTTTTACGGAGCTGATTGGCCGATTGGAAGGTGTTTATAACATGCGCATTCGATGTCAGCGCTTGCGAAATCAGCATGCGCAACTCATCGAGACGCGCCCCTATGCGAGAGTTCTTGAACGACTCAATCGCGTACTTAACGCGGTCAATTAAGGTGTTATAATGATTAAGCGGTTCTTCAAGCGCCTCATGTGATTTCAACCGATGGG
>JAKSBP010000322.1 GCA_022361035.1 Clostridia bacterium | reverse complement strand
CATAAATCACATGGGTCTTCTAAGTAAATTTTTTTCTTTTAAAATCTATTTATTTTTTAAGTTATCTATAGCTATAATAACTATGAGGCTTTATTTATGTTCTCTATGAAAATTTTATTTTCAAAGTCTTTAATATATAGGGCTAAAAATATACTTCTTCCTAAACTAAATAGTATAAAGGATAACCAAAGCCCGTGATTACCATAGATAGGAATGATAATAAAGTAGACTGCAAAAAATAATAGCAGGGACAGAATCATTGAATTTCTAATAGGTTTTGTATAGGTAGCCCCTGTGAAAATTCCGTAGTACACTAGGCCAATACCGATTGTAAATGGAAAAATTACTATCCACATATGATATTCTTTACCCAGTGCAATAATAGTATCAATAGTTGTAAAAGTACTTATTATATCATCTTTAAAGATGTAAAATACCAATGACATAATAATTTGCAAACCAAGGGTACACTTATTGGAAATGCTAAGAATTTCTTTGAAATTTTTAAGATTATTTTCTCCAACTGAGGACCCCGTAAGTACACTAGATGCGTTGCCGAAGCCGTCAAAAAAGTATGCTATTATATATTGAATCTGAAATAAAATAGCATTAGCGGCTAGAATCTCAGTTCCAAGGGATGCCCCTTTAGCAATAAACATATTAGTTACAGTAAGCAGGCAGATTGTTCTTATCATAAGATCTGAGTTAACTGCCATAATCTTTTTGAATACTTGTCTATCGAAAAATTCCCTCTGAATAGACTTAACTAAAGAGTAATCTAGCCTCTTATTAACAAGATATAGCCCTATAATAAAGGAGGTTAACTGAGCTATAAGGGTTGCATAGGCCACTCCTTCTACTCCCATTTTCAAATACATTACAAATACTATATCTAGAACTATGTTAAGTATGTTGGTAAAAATCTGTAAAAACATGGAGGCTTTAACTAGTTTTCTTCCCATTAGCCAGCCCAATAAAACATAGTTAAGAAGGACAGCGGGAGCACCCCAGATAAGTATATTAAAATAGGTTAATGCATGCCTTTGTACATCTGCATCAGGTCTTATCAGTTCCATAGCTATATACTTTATGGGGTTTTGCAATATCAAAAATGTTAGACTTACAATAAAAGCTATCATGGCAGGCCTTAAGAGGGCTAATATACCTTTACCCTCATCACCTGAGCCCAAGGCCTGTGCCGAATACCCCGAAGTACTAACTCTAAGAAAGCCAAAGAGCCAGTACATTGTACTAAATATGACGGTACCTACAGCCACTCCGCCAATATATGAGGGGTCTTCTAGCCTTCCTATAACAGCCGTATCTACGGCTCCTAAGAGGGGTTGAGTTATCGTGGAAATAGTAAAGGGTATAGCCAGTTTAAGATACTCTTTGATTTTCATATATAGCCTCCCGTACATTCATCTGAGTAGCTGCTTGCAATAAATTTTTAGAATAGTCATTTTTAACATTTTTTAAATCCTCAATATTATCTACTTGCTCTACAATGTTACCATCGTGAAAAAATATTACTCTATCACATATATATGTAACAGCGGTAAGGTCATGGGTAATGAATATATAGGATATGTCAATATCATTTTTAAGCTCTTTTAGTAAATCTAATATCTGTACCTGTATAGATACATCTAGAGAACTTATTGCTTCATCAAGAACTATAAACTTTGGCTTAGTTGCTATAGCCCTTGCAATACATACCCTTTGCAACTGCCCTCCACTAAGCTCATGGGGATACCTTGAAAGAAATTTCTTTGATAATCCTACCCTTTCCAGTAGGTTTATAATTTTTAATGTTGTATCCTTCTTACTAAGCTTTTCATATACTCTAATAGGCTCTGATATAATATCTATTATTTTAAACCTAGGATTAACGGAAGAAAAATAGTCTTGAAAGACGACGCTGACATCCTTTTTAATAGATTTACCCCTGGAAGAATTTATATTGGTATTATTAATGAAAATATTGCCATTATCGGGCTTCTCTACCCCTATAATTAACCTACCCAGTGTACTTTTACCACTTCCACTTTCTCCAATAATCCCTAAACACTCGCTTCTATGAAGTTTAAAGGACACACCCTTAAGAACTTGTAGTTTCTCTTTTTTAATTATTCCACAGCTTTTGCTGTAGCTCTTATATACATTTTCTACTTGTAATAACATTTAAAGCCTCCTCTATCCATAACAAACTTTAAACTAAAATATTTAGCAGGAAACATTAAATTTTTAATATTTTTTATATTGGGGTTATATATCTTTATTTATTTAATAATATAATTAAATCTATCCACCAATGACTTTCTTGTATCTATAAGGTATTTAGTGTGATGGTTTTTTGGTGAATTAAGAATCTCTTTAGCTGTGCCTTGCTCAACTATTCTGCCATCCTTCATAACGATTATATCATCTGCAACCTTAGATATAGCCCCTAAATCATGGGATATAAATATCATAGAGGTATGGTATTTTTCTTTAATATTGGCAAATTCCTTTAATACTTTAATTTGGTTAGCAGAATCAACGGCGGTAGTAGGCTCATCGGCAATAATAATTTGAGGTTTGAGGGTAAGGGCTATACCTATCATAACCCTTTGGAGCATCCCTCCACTTAATTCATGGGGATACTTCTTTAGTACTACCTTAGGGTTAATAATATTCATCTCCTCTACTGCCTTAAGACAAAGAGGCTTTGCTTCTGATATTGAAATCCCTAAGTTTTCTACTAAGGTTTCAATCATCTGATTTTCTATGGAATAAAGGGGGTCGAAGGAAGTCATAGGATTTTGTAATATCATAGATACTTCTTTACCCCTTATACGCCTAATCCTTCTTTTATCAGCCTTAAGAAGGTTTATGCCCTCAAAGAAAGCGTCTCCCTCTATATTAAAATTTTTTCCAAGGAGTCCAAGGATAGCCCTACAGGTTATACTCTTTCCGCTACCACTTTCTCCTACTATACCAAGACAGTGATTTTTTTTGAGGGAAAAAGAAATATCCCTGATTATATGGACTACATCCTTATAATCCTTAAAATCCACCTTAAGATTTTTTACATCTAATATAACTTTATCTATTATTTACACCTCCCTAGGGTCTAGCACATCCCTTAAACCATCTCCTAGAAGGTTGAAGGCAGATACTATTATTAGTATTGCGAGGCCCGGAGCTAGCATTTGAGATGGATTGGTACTAAGAACATTTTTTGCTTCGCTAAGCATTGCCCCCCATTCAGCAGTTGGAGCCTGTACGCCCAGCCCTAAAAATGAAAGGGTAGATATACTAATGATAACCCACCCCATATCAAGGGTAGCTAGGACTATAACTTCTGATATTATGTTAGGTATCATATGTCTAGTGATTATAAAGCTCCTACTTGTTCCTATGGTCTTAGAATATAGGATATAATTTTTATTGTTATATTTTATAACCATCGACCTTATCATTCGGGCATACCAGGCCCACTTAATCATTATACTAGCAAAGATTACGTTATTTATACCAACACCCAACATGCCAACGACAGCTAATATCATTACTTGGCTGGGGAAGGATAACATAATATCGCATATCCTCATAATAACCTCGTCAACTATTCCAATAGAGTATCCGGATATAACGCCAATTAAAGTTCCTAATGCTATGGTACACAGCATAGTAAATAGTGATAAAAATACAGTAGGCCTTATACCATATATAAGCCTAGATAATATACAACGTCCTAAATGGTCCGTTCCTAGGGGAAACTCATCTGAGGACCTTGAATATTTATTTATAATACTAGCTTCATTAGGGTCATTAGGTGCGATTTGATGGGCAAAGGCACCAATTAATATAGTTATTAATATAATTGAAGTTGTTACTAATACTACTTTATTCCTCAATAACTTTCTAGTCAATTTATATCTCCTCCATGTAATCTAGGGTCTAGTTTATGATGGACAATATCAACTATCAGATTACAAAGGATAAATAATATTCCCATCATAAGAATATAGGCCTGTATAATAGGATAATCCCTATTAAAAATGGAGGATATACAGAGTCTTCCTATACCGGGCCAAGAGAATATATTTTCTATAACCACAGTTCCCGATAATAATTGAACAACACTCATTCCAAGGGCTGTGATACAGGATTGGAGGGAATTTTTAAGAACGTGTTTAATGATGATTACCCTTTCCTTAAGGCCTCTAACCCTTGCATAAAAGACGTAGTTCTCTGTCATATTCTCTATCATGTTATTCCTTATAAGCCGTACATAGGTGGAAATATAAGTGAGACTTAGGGTTACAGCAGGAAGAATTATAGAACCCTTAGCTTCATTACCACTTGTAGGCAAGATGCCTAGTTTTAGGGAAAATAACCATATAAGAAGTAATGCAACCCAATAGTTTGGTATAGAAGTTCCTACAAATATTAATAACCTAATAAATCTATCAAAAAAACTATCCTTATAAACTGCACAAAATATTGCAATAGGAAAGCTAACCAGAATTACTATTATTAAGGATAATGAAGCTAGCCTTAATGTAGCTGGTAGAGCTCTTGTTATTTCTCCATAAACAGTCCTTGTATTGTTAATATAGGAGTTACCAAAATCTAAACGAATTACGTCCCATAACCAGCTTAAATACCTTTGAAAATAGGGCTTATCAAGTCCTAACTCTTCCCTCATAGCTTCTATGACTTCATCTGTAGGTATTATTTCATTTACCCTTAGGGCTACCTCGGCAGGGTCAGCAGGTATTAAATTAATAAGGACAAATGCTATAAAGGATACAGCAAGCATCATGGGAATGGCAATAAGAATTCTTCTAATTATGTACTTTGTCATAATGTACTCTCCTTTATAAGCTTATGGGTAATATGAACATAGGATAGACTCTATTAACGCTAACATACCAGTGTACAAGTAATTCTTGTACACTGGCTTATTAATAGTGAAATACTAATTAACCCATTGTGCTAGTTCCTATAGCCAGGAGTATTGATATTTCTTTACATATCATACACATAGTTTACTAGCACAACAAAATTAATTATTTAATATACATCTTTTCAAAGGGAATTTCAAATTGAGAAGGATTGAAGGTTACATTCTTCACCTTATCACTAAATACGGCCCTATTTCTTTGATAAGTAAGGGGTAAATATACCGCCTCTTCATGTAAGGTAGTAAGAATATAATCGTATAGCTCCTGTCTTTCCCTTTCATCAGTAACAGTAAGGGCTTTTAGTATACTATCATCTATTTTCTGTTTCTCGTCCAATCCCTGCTGAGCTTCATAGTCACCGTATACTGGCATTCTCATGGCACCTAGGAATGATTGAGGATCATATGGAGTTCCCCATGATATATTAAATGTAATATCAAAGTCTCCATTTTTCATTCTGTCTTC
Organism: Clostridia bacterium; assembly: GCA_022361035.1. GTDB lineage: Bacteria > Bacillota > Clostridia > Peptostreptococcales > Caminicellaceae > JAKSBP01. The sequence continues at coordinate 5,717 of JAKSBP010000322.1, read as the reverse complement.
GTAGGACTGCTCTTCTTCTCCTAAAATATTAATCTTAACTCCTATCTTCATAAGTTCACTTTGAAGGTACTCAGATATTGTCTTTTCAGTAACATTATTACTGTTATAGTACATATCTACTTCTAAGGCTAGTCCATTTTTTTTACGTATTTTTGTATTATCATTTACAATCCACCCACTATTGTCTAGGATTTCCTGTGCCTTTTCCACTGAATACTCGTAGGGTGCTAAATCTACATTGCAGTATGGAATTTTCTTTGAAAATATTGTATCAGCAGGAGACTCAAGACCCTGGAATATTCCCTCTGATATTTCAGCCTTATTGACAGCATGGGATATGGCCTGCCTTACTGCCAAATCTCCCAGTACTTCATCGGTTGTATTAAAAATAAGCATTCTAGTTGAGACGGGGTCAGATATAGTTACTTCAAAGCCGTCCATCTTATCAAATTTAGAATATGTATCGGCATCTATCATATTAGTTCCATAGAGTATATCTATTTCTCCCTTTTCAAGGGCTAAAGTTCTTATCTGGTTATCGGGAATTACCTTGGCTATAATCCTCTTAATCGATGGTTTCTCTCCCCAGTAGTTTTCATTTACATCAAATATTGCATATTCATCAATGTGATTCTCTGTAAGGACATATGCCCCTGTACCTATCAGTCCATCCACACCATCTTTAGTAGTACCATCTATCATACAATTAGGTGAAATAAATCTAAAGGGTCTAGTTAATGCCATCTCTGTAAGTAGTGGGTAATAGGGCTTTGTAAGTTTTATCCTAAATGTATAATCGTCAACAACTTCAAAACCCTCTAATAATCTTATGAGTTCCAGCCAAGTGTGCCTATCCTTGTTATCATATATTGCATCAAAGTTAGCCTTAACAGCTTGGGCATCAAACTTATATCCGTCGGTGAAGGATACATCTTGTCTTAAATAGAAGGTATAAGCTTTCCCGTCCTCCGATATATCCCAGTCCTTTGCTAGCCAAGGAATAACGCCATCTTCTGTAATCTTAACGAGTCCTTCAAATAATAGGTTCTGTGCAAATAGTTCACCACTATATATATGGGGATTTAAGTCTCTTATATCCCTGAAGTTTGCATATACAAGCTCTTCTGTATTAATAGAAGGGGGATTCTCACTATTATTTTCAGATTTAACAGTATCGGTATTTTCTTCACCCCCAGGGGAACAACCGATGAGTAGACCTATGAGTATTAAACCAATAAAAACTATTCTAATTGCTTTATGTCTTAAGAACATATACATCACTCCTCCAATTTTGTCAGTATAGAATATAACTTTAGAAAATTTATTATAACAAAGATGATTGATACTGATTATCATTATACTTACCATTTTTAAAATTGTCTTTGTACAATTACAATTTTTTTTGCATTTTTTCCACATGAAATGAAAAAGCTTTACCAGGATAAATAAGGTATAGAAGGTAATGGAAAAACTGGGTTTTTCAGAAGCTGTTCTATCTATTTTTCATTTAGAAATTATTCACAATGTATACGTAGTTTATTAAAATGAAAAAAATAAATTAACCCCTTATGCTAGTTTTCTAAGTTCCTTAATAATTCCATACCAGCACAAAGGGTTAAATTAAGCTTATAAATTGAAGTAGTCTGTTTATTATAAAGAAAAAAAGAGGGCTTTAATTTAAATATCAATTGTCAACGGATATTCTATCTAATATATTCTGGTGATAATTTACTGCATAACTTTTTCCCTTTTCAGTTATTTTTAATATATCCTTGTCTACAAAAATATAATTATCCCTTTTAGCAGAGTCGATTATTCTTTCGAGGAAGGACTTGTTCCAGTGTAGATGGTTATGAATACTGTTTAGGGAACACTCTTCCTTTTCCTCCTTAGAATCTCCATGATTGATAATATGGATCAATAGAGCTAAACGGGAGAATTCTAATTTCTTGCTGTGTCTTTGAAGTTGTGTAGAAAGTAATCCTTTTTTAGGTGCAAGGATAAATGTGACTATAAAAACAAATCCAATTACTGCGGCAATACAGCCGGCTATGGAACTGTCTAGCCACAGAGCAATAGCATATCCGACTGTAGCAGATATGGAGCCAAAGAGTGCACTTAGTCCAATCATTACCTTTAGATTGTTCGTAAGCAGATAAGCCGTTGCAGGGGGACCAATTATCAAGGCTATAACTAATATAGAGCCAACGGTATCGAAGGCACCTACACAGGTAATAGAAACAATACTCATAAATGAATAATGAATGATTACGGGAGAAATACCTAATACAGCCGCTAGACCTTTATCAAAGGTAACGATTTTTAACTCCTTATAAAATACAATAATGTATACTAAGTTAATTATGAGGATTGTTCCCATTATATAAAGAGCCTTGGGTCCAAAATCTATTCCATTTATCATTAATCTATTAAAGGGTGCAAATACAATTTCACCTAATAAAACTGCATGAACTCCTATATGAGCATTTCTTGCATAGTAGGATATTAAAACTATGGCTATGCTGAATAGGAATGGAAAGGTAAGACCTATAGAAGCATCTTCCTTTATCAGGTCTATCTTGTTTAAAAGCTCTGTAATAAAAACTGTCACGACACCAATAAGTGCTGCACCTATAATCAATAATGGATGATTGACATCATGTACTATAAAGAACCCGAGGATGATACCCAGTAAAATTGTATGACTGATAGCATCTGCCATCATTGACATCTGGCGAAGTACTAAAAAGGTTCCAGGTAAAGAGCATGTAATTGCAACTAATATAGCTATGGAAAGGGTTTCAATTTGAATTATACTCAATTTTAAGAACCTCCTTTAAGCCTAATATTGCTATCTGTTTTTAAAGGCCTTCTAATATTTTTCCATAGCAGCCCATTTTTAGGAGCAAAGATAATAGATATAAAAGTAATCATTGATATTATTATTACAATCATAGGTCCTGTAGGAATGTTTTTAGCAAGGGAACTAATAATGGTACCTGACACCCCAGATATTGCACCAAAAACGGAAGCTATAATCATCATAAGCCAGAGTTTATCCGTCCACTGTCTAGCGGCAGTTGCTGGAGCCACAAGCATTACACTCATCAATATAACTCCTACTGTTTGAAGACCTATAATTATGGCAATTACTATGGTAGTAGTAAGAAGTATATCAAGTACCTTTATTGGGAAGCCCATAGTATTCCCAAACTCCTTATCGAAGCAGAAAAGCTTAAACTCCTTCCAGAATACTATAACTATAAATACTGCGGCAGCTCCTAGCAAAGTCATTATTTTAATATCCTCAATTAAAAGGGTTGAAGCCTGGCCGAATATAAATTTATCTAAACCTGCTTGATTTGAATTTGGGATTTTTTGTATATAGGTGATGATTATAAGCCCCACTCCGAAAAAAGAAGAAAGGATAATACCTAGGGCACTGTCTAATTTAATAGGAGTATTGTTTACGCAGGTACGAATGAGTATAGCCGCAATCCATCCAGAAATAAAAGCTCCAAATAAAAAGCTCTCAGTGTTTTTTAGTCCTGTAAGTAAAAAAACAAGACATATTCCAGGAAAAGCAGCGTGGGACACAGCATCCCCCAAAAGGCTTTGCTTTCTCAGTACAGCATATGTCCCTAAAGCACCGCTTATTATACTTAATATGGCTGAACCCAATGCAACCACCCGTAATGTATAGTCATTGGCAAAAAGTTCGTATAAGCTTAACATATTATCCTCCAAACTACCTTAGCAATGTACTTTTATTTTTATTATAAGTCTTAAATACATTCTCTTCTGTAAAAATCTCATTTACAGGTCCTGTGGCTATGATGCTTGTGTTGAGTAAAGTAACCCAATCGAAATATTCCGATACAGTTGTTAAATCATGGTGTACTACAACTACGGTCTTATTTCTATCTCTAAGATTTTGTAGAACCTTAACTATAGATTTTTCAGTTTTAGCATCAATTCCTTGAAAGGGTTCATCCATAAAGTATATATCAGCGTCTTGGACTAGTGCCCTAGCTAAGAAGACTCTTTGTTGCTGCCCTCCTGAAAGCTGGTTAATTTGTCTATGGATAAATGGCATCATTCCAACTCTATCGATGGCTTCTAAAGCAAGCTCTTTATCTTTTTTAGTTGGACGTTTGAACCAGCCCAGTTGTCCATATCTTCCCATCATTACCACGTCTAAGACATCAGTGGGAAAATCCCAATCCACACTTCCTCTTTGGGGAACGTACCCTATTTTCTTTCTCTTCTGCTTATATTTTTTTCCAAAAAAGGATATGCTTCCTGACATTGGTTTTACAAGCTGTAAAGCAGTTTTTATTAATGTTGACTTACCAGCTCCATTTGGACCGACAATTGCTATCAAAATCCCATGGGGTATTTCTAGCTCGATATCCCATAAAACAGGAACTTCATTATAAGCAACAGTTAAGTCATGGATTTCAAGAGCATATTCCTTCATAAAAAACATCTCCCTAAATTTTAAAATTTATAAAAATATATTTAAATAAAAGGTATTTTAAAGTTCTACTGTAAACAAATCAAATTATATTAATTGGACTGAATTGCATTTACTATAGTATCAACATTGTATCGAATCATTTTTAGGTAGGTATCGGCTTCGCCTCCTGGTTCACTCAATGAATCCGATAATAATTCTCCTCCTATTTCCACATTAAAACCTTGGGCTTTAACTGCCGCCTGTAGGGCTTCAATATTTTTTCTAGGTACCGAAGCTTCTACAAATATGGCTCCTATCTTACGCTCAACAATAAAATCAGCTAAATCCTTAATATCCCTTGTACCTGCTTCAGCTTCAGTACTTATTCCTTGAACCCCTCTTACATCGAAATCGTACATTCTTCCAAAATAATTAAATGCGTCATGGGCAGTTATTAATACCCTGCTCTCTACTGGCAATTCCTTTAATCTATTTTGAACATAGGAAGCCAATTGGTCTAATTCTTCTAGGTAGACCTTTGCATTAGATTCATAAAGGGTCTTATTTTGGGGGTCCAGTTCAATTAATGCATCCTTCATTACCTTAGCAGCACCCTTCCATATAGGGATATCAAACCACATATGAGGGTCATGGGTTCCGCCAAATTCATCGGTTTCAATAAAAGAAACTCCTTCATAATCCTTCATACTATCTGCTAGTGAAATAGTTGGTATTCCACGACTTTTCATTTGCTTAAAGAGTTGACCCATTTGTCCTTCAAAGTGTAATCCATTATAAACTATTAAATGTGATTTTTGCATCAACTCTGCATCACCAGCAGTTGGTTTGTATAAATGGGGGTCTATTCCAGGTCCCATGATACCTGTGATGGTGACATTATCACTTCCATTAGCTATTACCTGTGCTAAATCTGTAATCATTGTACTAGTTGTAATAACACTCTTTTTTTCCGATGTGTTATCTGGTGTAGATGTATCTTGAGAGCATCCTAGTAAAAAAGTGAAAACTAGAAGACTTAAAGTAAAAAGTAAAATAATTTTTTTATTCATTTTTAGATATCCTCCTATATAATATTTTAAAAAGCACTTTTTGAAGTGCTGAGGCTGTTAACAAACTCCCAATTTCTGCGTTACTGCTAAAATCTCCGGTGCTCACTTGCAGTGAAGCAAGCTCCGCTCCTCAATTTCAGCGTGCCTTGAACTTGGAAGTTTGTTAAAGCCTATCATCTTGTTAACTT
>JAKSBP010000392.1 GCA_022361035.1 Clostridia bacterium | reverse complement strand
TTTGTTTAAAGTATTTAGAGTTTTTAAAACATCTAATAAAGATGATCTGCATCTTGCATTTTCATTTTCACGATTATCAATACCTAGAAAAACACTATCCAGAAATTTATTTATGTGATCTTCTCCATTTAACCAATCTTTTTCATCAAAAACTATCAAAGTATGTATACCATTAGAACCATCTGCAACAGATAATTCAACTCCTGGCAAGAGGAATATATCGTTCTTGATAGCCTCTTTTTTTAACTGCTTATATTCATTTTGATTAAACTTATTATGATTAGTAATACACCCTATTTTAATGTCTTTATCAATCAGAGCTTCAATATAATTTTGTAAGTATTCTCTGTTATCTCCAGTATATTTAAATTCTTTATCAGCATTAGTATGCAGATGAAAATCTACTTTTAACCATCTACTTCCATTGTTAAATACTTGCTCCATAACTAATACCCCCTTTTAATTATTTACTGTTATTCTTCTATTTATGAAATTCATACATATTAATTATACCTCCATATTATACCAATTTTCAAATTAATTTTACAAAAAAAGACACTCTATATTGAGTGCCTATAAAAATCTACATTTGTTACTATTTAAAAATAAAAGACATGTGGTTTATCTAACTCTTAATTTTATTTATAATTGCATTAAAATCCTTTCCCTTTGGCATTACAAATAGACATTTACCGTTACTTCTTTTTTCCCACAATACACCTATGAAAAAATAGCTCGATATACTGGTCATAAAGATGTTAATACATTGAAAGTGTATACGCATCTAAAAACTGACGATTTAAATGATATTTCTTTATTAGTCGGTTAAATTTAAAGTCCTAAATCATTTAGGACTTTTTCATTTTCAACTTGATTTATTATTGAATCTTAGGTATAATTGCAACAACCAATTCTGGAATTAGGGATATAAGAATTTAAAACATAAGAACATCGATTATAGAAAAACAGTTCAATAAGTAAAAAAACACTAGCCACAAAGCCAGTGTTTTCAACTATTATAACGAGCAAGTCTATAAGCCGAGTTCTGTATTCGATGAACATATATTAAATAAAGTATGTTAAAGAGAGTACGATATGTTTTGTTTTATAGGGTGCTACAAATTTTTAATATGCTTTAATATGATGTATGAAACATGGTTATTTAATCTTCAAATAACAAAAAGCTCCATATATTACAAATGTCATACATCGAAGAAAAATCAAATCTATTATATCTATTGACAAACTCTCTCTTATTTTAAGTTCATAAGTGGACTTGTTTTAGTCGACATTTCAACAATATCTTCATCCTTAAGCGATTGAAGATATCTTTTGGTAATTGAAATATTCTCATGTCCTAGCAATCGGCTTAAGCTATATACATCCAAGCCATTCCTCAATTGTGCTTGTGCATAGTAATGCCTACAAGTATGGGTGCTACACCTTATTTCAAGCCTTATATTAGCTTTCTTTCCTGCCTTTCTTAATATATTCTCATTAGCTTCAACAGTCATTTTTTTGCCTGTTCTAGATAAAAAATAATAATCCTCAATATTAAACTTATCTCTAAAGTAAATATCCTTTATTCGTTCATATTTAATCATATATTTCTTTAATAGAGGCGTTATAGGTACATACCTCTCCTTATTTCCTTTACCATGTATAATAATATACCTTTCCTTAATATCTTCGTTTCTAATTGTATATAGTTCTAGATTTCTTATACCTGTATCTAAAAAACATGCTAATATTGTCTTATTCCTAGTACTTAAGAAGTTACTAAAGGTATAGTAATTTAGCATATTTACCACTTCATCATCATTAAAGGTTTTTATTATCACCTTTTTCTCTTTACTCCAACTTACTTTTAGACATGGATTATTCTCAATGTATTCTTCCCCTATGCAATACTTGAAAAACGCTCTTAAACATTTTAAAATACTATTAATATATATTTCTGAAAGTCCTTGTTGCTTTAAAAGTGCAAAATACATTTTAATATGCTTTGAGTTTACTTTAAATATCTTGCTAATTGCTAATTGATAATTCACTTTCAAGAAACTTAAAAAATTTGAGGTTATTATTCCTATAACCTTTTATAGTTCTTTCCCAAAAATTTTTAATTTTACAATCATAAATAAATTCTTCTAAAATGTCTTCTAATAACACAAAAACACCACCTATAAATGTATTCACATACATATAAAAGTGGTGTACAAATGTTTATCGCGGTTCAGATTTTAAAAAGACTAACATATATAATAGTTCAAGCAGTTTTTAGGTAATTTCCAAAACCCAAAAACGCTACATTCATTGAAATTGCTGTCTATTTAGCCATTTCCCAATTATGATACACGTTCTGAACATCATCACAATCCTCAAGGAGATCAATGAGTTTATTTATCTTTTTTATTTGATCCTCATCTGTGAGCTTCGAAGTTGTTTGGGGTAAGTATCTAAGCTCTGCCATTGAGAATTCGTAGCCTGCCCTTTGAAGAGCATCTCTTACTGAACCAAAGTCAGCTATTTCAGTGTATATCTCAAAGTGAGTATCCTCTGCCACGAAATCCTCTGCTCCAGCTTCTAAAGCCTCCATCATAATTTCTTCTTCATCCATTGTATCGATTCTATCGATTACAAGTACACCTTTATGGTCAAACATAAATGCAACGCACCCATTAGCCCCTAAATTTCCATCACATTTTGAAAAATAGCTTCTTACATCGGCTGCGGCTCTATTTTTGTTATCAGTTAGTATTTCTACTAATACTGCAATTCCTCCTGGACCATATCCTTCGTAGGTGAATTCTTCAAAGTTTATGCCGTCTAATTCACCTGCTCCCTTTTTAATTGCTCTATCTATATTATCATTAGGCATATTAGCTGCTTTCGCTTTTTCAATAGCAGTTTGCAACGCCGCATTATATTCTGGGTCCGATCCAACCTCCCTTGCTGCAACCATTATATATCTTCCAAGCTTTGTGAAAATTTTTGCCCTCTTGGCATCCTGTTTGTTTTTTCTGTTTACTATAGTACCTATTCTACCCATACTAATGCCTCCATTTAAAACAAAACCTCTAATTTAGAATAATTTCATAAAAACAAAGATTTAGAATCACCAAATATTTTATCATAACCTAGCCCATCTAACAATAAATCCTAATCAAATTTTGGAGGTGCTGGAGGCATCTTTCTCTTATGTTCCGTACTTTTATGTAATCTCTCAATTAGCTGCTTATCTTCCTCTGGTATTTCTTTTCCTTCTAACAAATCGTCAATCATATTATATGTTGTTCCCATTTCATCTTCATCGGTTTGTCCTTCCCATAATCCTGCTGAGGGAGACCTATCTAATGTGGATTGGGGCACATTAAGGTGTCTTGCCCATTTATATACTTCCCTCTTAGGCAAATTAGCTATAGGAATAATATCTACTCCACCGTCCCCATATTTAGTAAAATATCCAGTATAAACTTCCGCTGCATTATCGGTTCCTACAACTAAATAGTTCAATGAGTTTGCTATGGTATATAGTGTACTCATTCTCATTCTTGCCCTTAAGTTGGCATCGGCTAATCTTTTATTTTTATTAACATCATACTGCTGACTTGTAAGTTCACCCAAAACCTTTTCAAGAATATTATCCTGTTCCTCCGTCAAATCTACAACAATATGTTTTAAATCAGCGGCCTTGGCAACTTGGATAGCATCGTTTTTATCCTTTTCGCTGCTTTTGCATGGCATTATAACTCCAATAGAGTTTTCAGGAAAGGCCTTTTTCACAAGAAATCCAACCACGGAAGAATCTACACCACCAGAAAGACCCACAACTAGACCTTTAGTCCCCGAATTTTCAACCTGTTCCCTAAGCCAATTAACTACAAGGTCTATCTTTTCTTCAATACTTCTATTCATCTTACCACCCCACCTTTAATTATAATAAAATATTATAACATAATTTATTTGTTCAATTTATAAAAACCCAGTAATTTATCTTAATAAGCTCCATAAAATATATTTTATGGACAAGATATAGCTTAGTATTTCTTAGCTAGATTCAAATATACTAGCCTTAAATATTATTTTATTTTTTATACTGTTTAACATAATACCTATTGACAGTTCTTATCTAGACCTATCATTCCATTACAATTTTAAAAACATGTATAACCTCTTTATAATATTCTCCACTTACTTATCTATTTTATGAATAAATAAGGGGGGAAAATCCTTCTAAGATTCTCCCCCAGCATAATTTTACAAAATTTAAGGCTGATATATTGGATTAGTTCCTCCATTTGGTTTAGGCTGTACATTAGAATCTCCATCGTCGGGATCAACTTCATTAAAATATCCATCTCCATCAGCATCAACACGTATAGGCTCTGTAGCTTTATAGCTAGTTCCATTCACAGTATAATTTATCCCGTCCTTAGTTTTGATAACAATATCTCCACCAACTACGGCATTACCAATATTAGTATTTGGGTCACCGGCCTCTGTCATATATACATCACTGGTGGATAAAAGAATATCCATTACAGATTGTCTGGGATGACCATAGGTATTGTCATCTCCTACAGAAATAATTGATACTTCTGGGTCTAATTGATTAACGAATGTGGGGCTGCTTGAATGACTACTACCATGATGATTGACTCTGTATACGTCAACATCACCTATTTCTTTCGCTGCACTTAATTCTATATCGTGGTATGAATATCCAAATTTACTTGTAAGATATTTTCCTGAAATGTCTCCACCAATCCATTCGTCAAAATCGCCAAAGCTAATAAGACAACCAATACTATAGTCATTCTCCGATGGTGGAGCTTGGTCATTACTAAAGTCTCCTTGAAGTATAGCTCCATTTCCATCTGTTGCTATAATATCCACCTTTACCTCTGAACCCAAATCTATTTGACTAACTCCCTCAATAGCAATTGTAGGCTTTAGTTTGCTTTTTCCTACACCCTCTAGATAGGCTTTCCAGTTATTGAATGTTCCACTGGTAGTTCCTAAATAATTTGTATAATCTCTATGTATCATTTTACCTACTGTAAATCCTTGTTCTTCAACTAAATGCCAAAGACCACCATAACCTACATAGCCAATATGGTCAACGTGAAAATGAGATATTAATACGTAGTCAAGGCTCTTTGAACCTAATACTCCTTCTACATAGATCCCAATTTTCTTAGCATCTACATTACTATTCCAGTAAGATTCCCCGGCGTCTAAAAGCAAAGACTTTCCTATTGGACTAACTACTAGGGTAGCATCACCCTGTCCAATATTAATATGGTGGATTTCTAAGTTTCCAGGGGTCCAACTTCCTACTCCACTTCCCCCACCACTACTTGAATTCGATGGAGTACCATACCCTCCGTCATATTTAGAAGTAGCAGTTTTCCAGTTAGAAGTATCTGTTCCCTTTGACCTAGGATTTATTCTTTCCATTGTTGCTTTACTACTATTGTTTCCACGATACCAAGAGTTAAGACTGTCTATTAAGTTCCCTGAAGGGTCTTTAAGTTCTAAAATTTCTCCTTTATTACTTAATGCTCCAGTATAAATCAGGTCAGAATGTAATTCTGGAACTGAAGAGTCATCGCTCCTTTCCAAAAGGAAATACCCATTTGCAGGTATAACTCCCGATAAATTTATAGCTGGTGTACCGTCTGTAGCATTTAAAGTCCATCCATCTAAGCTAATATCACATCCAGTATTGTTTAAGAGTTCAATCCATTCATCCTCATAGCTATAAGTAGTTCCCATCCAAGCTATTTCATTAATCACAACATCCCTATTTACTAAGGCTTCAGATGAAATTGAAAAGCTAAAAAGAGAAAAAATAAGGGTGAAAGCAATAATAAATCCACTAACCTTTTTCTTCATTAAATCGCCTCCTATTTTTTACTTATTATAACTTTAATTGTTGTATCATACATATAATAACAAATATTTTCCCATTTTATTGTATATTTAACATAATTTTAATTAAAATTTTACATAAAATAAAAAAGCCTATTAGTGATGTAAGGTTTAACATCACTAATAGGCTTTTATCTAACCCTTTATATAAAGGCTCATATTAATCTATGCATCTGGAAATAAGTTGCTAACCGATAGGTATCGCTCACCATAACTAGGTATGATTACTACTATTTTCTTCCCTTTACCTAATTCCTTAGATTTTTTAATAGCTGTATATACAGCTGCTCCAGATGAAACTCCAACAAGAATTCCTTCCTCTAGGGCTATTCTCCTTGTAGTTATGAATGCATCTTCATCTTTCACTTTAAAGATTTCATCAATAACATTAAGATTTAAAACCTGAGGAATAAATCCTGCTCCTATTCCTTGAATTTTATGGGGTCCAGATTTCTCTCCAGACAATACGGCAGAGCCTTCAGGTTCAACAGCTATAACCTTAACTTTGTCAATATGATTCTTTATAACCTCTCCAACCCCTGTAATTGTTCCTCCAGTACCTACACCCGCAATAAACATGTCAAAATCATTGTCCATTTGCTCTAGAATCTCTAAAGCTGTATTCTTTCTATGGACCTCGGGGTTAGCTTTATTGCTAAATTGTTGAGGCATAAAATAGGATGGATTTTCTTTTACTATTTCTTCAGCCTTATCAATGGCTCCCTTCATTCCCTTTACTCCCTCGGTTAGAATCAATTCTGCTCCAAAGGCCTTCAATAGTTTTCTTCTCTCTACACTCATAGTATCGGGCATAACTAATATTACCTTATATCCTTTAGCGGCCCCAATCATAGCTAATCCTATGCCAGTATTGCCGCTGGTAGGTTCAACTATTGTTCCACCTTTTTTTAAATCTCCCTCTTCCTCGGCTGCTTCTATCATATTTAATGCTATTCTATCTTTAACACTACTGCCAGGATTATAAAATTCTAGTTTTAAGTAAATATCAGCACCATCTTCAGGCTTTAATTTATTAAGCTTAACTATTGGTGTATTCCCTATAAGCTCCGTAATATTGTTTACTACTGTCATACTAACTCCCCTTTCAATCCATAGTATTCTTATCGGTTTTTATGGTTTTATTTTATTTCAAAATTTTCCATATGTCAATAGTTAATCTATATAAAATATATAATTTTTATAAAAACCTCCTTTTATTTTTAATGTATCTAAGTTTTATAAACAGGTTAAATTAATATATAGATAAGCAACACTAATATTTCAAAGAAAATAATATGCTTAGGACGGTTATTATGAAAAAGAATATAGTGAAAATTGGAATTTTAGGAATATTCACTGGTCTAATAAATGGGTTATTTGGTTCTGGTGGTGGAACTCTATTAGTTCCAGGAATGATATTTTTACTTGGGATTGAAGGTCATAAGGCCCATGCTACAACCATTTCAATAATTCTTCCCTTAGCAATTGTAAGTACCTATATATACTACAAATCTGGAATAATGTCCTTAAATATAACTCTTAAGGTAGCTATAGGAGGAGTATTGGGAGGTTATGTTGGTGCCAAACTTCTTAACAAAATACCAAATTCTATTTTAAGAAAAATTTTTGCCATCTTTATGATGGTAGCTGCCTTTAGGATGGTGTTTTAGATGATCTTTTCTATTATAGGTTTTTTCTCTGGCATTATAAGCGGTATGGGTATAGGTGGAGGAACAATCCTTATTCCTGCCTTAATATTTTTTACCAGCTTAACACAGCAGCAAGCCCAAAGTGTAAATCTTTTTACATTTATACCTATTGCTATAGTTGCAGTGATAACCCACAAAAAAAATAAAAATATTGAAAAGGGCCTTTGGCTTCCTTTAACTTTAACTGGTATTATTGGTGCATTTATTGGAGCAAATCTAGCTATAAAGCTTCCTTCAGATTTTTTAAGAAAGGTTTTTGGGGTATTTTTATTTATAATGGCTATTTATCAGTTTTTTTATAGGGATGAAAAAAAGCCACATAAATAATGTGGCTGAGGCTGTTAACAAACTCCCAATTTCTGCGTTACTGCTAAAATCTCCGGTGCTCACTTGCAGTGAAGCAAGCTCCGCTCCTCAATTTCAGCGTGCCTTGAACTTGGAAGTTTGTTAAAGCCTATCATCTTGTTAACTT
>JAKSBP010000048.1 GCA_022361035.1 Clostridia bacterium | reverse complement strand
TAAAGAGAACAAAGGGAAAAAGGAATGATACATGGTCTAAGCAAATGGCCGACAAAATGGAGCAGGAATTAAGGCCCCATATGAGAGACTTTTTAAAGGACAAGGGTTTTGATATGAGATAATGTAGAAAAGGCGTGTAATAACGCCTTTTTACCTTCTTTTACGCTATGGACTTACTACACAATGGATAGAGTTTTGTTAAAGATTTTTTTGAACTGTGCAGAGGCAGATAGGGCATGGTTTATTTCAACCCTAGGTTTTATATCCGAAATTAGTTTAATTAGTACATTATCTTTATCTACGAAACACTTTATATTTTTAATTTTTCTGTTAAAGCATATATCGAAACTTTCAGCAATTCTTAGTAAAACCCCTAATTTTTTTATAGTTTCCACATCTTCTCTGTCAATAATAGCTCTGTATTTTACCCAGTTAATCTTATGTTTTTTACTTCTATGGGAAGCTGCAATGAAGGCACTCATTAGAAGCTGTTTGTGGGTTAATCCATTTATTCCAGCATTTAAAATCATGTAAAAGGAATGTTGGGTATGATTATAAAATCTAATATTTATTCCTGAATCATGGAGCATTGCAGCAGTTCTAATCAACTTATAGATGTTAAGTGAAAAATTTTCTTTTCCCAGTATTTGTTCATATAGTGATTTTGTTAATCTATAAATATAATTTGCATGCTCAATATCTAATTCATATTTATTTATTATGTTATTTATGGAAAAGTCTAATACATCCTTAACTGGTTCAGGATTATTGTGAATATAATTATAGATTATACCTTCGCGGATACCACTTCCGCTAACTATAACATCTCCCAGTTTACAGTATTCAAGAAGTTTCCACACAGCACCAGAGACTCCAACAAAAATATCAGCTCTATCCTTTGCTAATCCTTTGATTTTTCTCCTATCGACAAGATTCCTCTCTTTTACTAGCCTATAGACGTTATTTAAATCACTTTTTTTCATGATAAAATTATGGGTTATATCGAGGGGATAATTATCTAGCTTACGAACTATATTGCCAATATTTCTTATTGTCCCTCCCACACCAATTAATGGATAATTTTTCACCTTAGAAAGCCAAGGTATCTTTTTATAATTGTCAATTAAAAAGGTTTCTAGGGCTTTAATATTTTCATCTCTAATAATATTACTAAGATCAAAATTTTGTGTTAAATTTATTGACCCAAAGGGAAGGCTTATAGAGTTGGTGATTTTCCTATCTTCCACTAATATAAGCTCAGTACTTCCTCCACCTATATCCATAATAAGACCTTTATCAATATCTATACTATTAATTACTCCCCAGTATGCGAAAAATGCTTCTTCCTGCCCTGTAAGAACTCTAATATCTATATTGATCTCCTTTTTCACCCTACTTATAAAATAATCCCTATTTTTAGCCTTGCGTACCGCTGCTGTTGCAACTGCAATAATTTCATCCACATATGTAGCGTCACACATTGTCTTGAACATCTTTAACGTTTTAATTGCAGATTCAATTTTATCAGAGGTTAATTCTAAATTCTCATCCATACCCATGCCAAGTCTAACGCTTTCCTTTACATCACTAAATATTTTGAAACTCCCACTAGAACCAAGCTTAACCAAGACTAATCTTACAGAGTTTGAACCAATATCTATAATTCCTATCTTTTTCATAGCATAAACTCCTTATTATTTTACTTATTTTTTTTGATTTTACATTAAAATATATAATATATAATATAAAATTTGGGTAAATACTTATTAAATAAAGAAATTGTATAATTACCATTCATAGATAATCAATATCTGCTGAAAACAATTTTTCTAAAAAAACAAATTTTTCTGTATTTTTTCAAGAGAAGTCTATTATACCCTATAAGTGATTATATGTAAAACATTTACTGGTATGTATTGGTTTTCAAATCCTTAAAACCATATCAATAAAGGATGTTCTATTTTTAAGAGTTAAATTAAATGCAATATTCACATATGCAATTTTAATAAGTTTAAATTGTGAAATTTTTTGGGGATTAATTACATAAAAAAACAAAAAATAATGTAAGAAATATATATAATAAGATTTTATGAAAAAAAACAGATTTTTTCGTTAATTTTATGTTAAATTTCTAGTATTTTAACATGAATACGTTGAGCATAGTGGTATTATTTCGATAAAATAGGTATATGTAAATAATAGTTGAGGAGTATGCAAGTTATGAAAAATAAAGTAAGGACAGTTTCGGCTATTGATGTAGGATCATTTAATATTAGAATGGTAGTTGCAGAAATTAGTGAAAAGGGAGAAATAAGAATACTGGAGGAATTAAGACAGCATACTAATATAGGAAAGGATACCTTTGCAGATGGTAAAGTTAGTGTTGATACTATTCATGAAGCGTGTAATATTTTAAAAAAATTTGCTAGGGTTATGAAGGAATATGGTGTCAAACATTATAGGGCAGTCACAACTAGTGGTATTAGGGAGGCCAATAATAAGGTCTACATAATCGAGCAAATTCGTATGAGAACAGGTTTAAATATTGACATTATAAATAGTTCAGAAGAACGCTTCTTAACTTTTAAAGCAATCAGAAGTACGTTGCAAGATGTAAAGAAAGTAAGGGAAGAGGGAGTTTTAATTGTAAATATAGGGTCGGGTGGGGTTGAATTCTCTGCATTTAAGGGAGGAAATCTAAGATTTACTTCATATATAAAAGTGGGCTCCCTTAGATTAAGAGAGGTATTATCTGATTTAGAAAGAGTGACATTAGACTTTCCTATGATAATGGAAGGTTTCATAGTAAGCAAAACATATCTTATTGAATCCGTAATTAGGGATATGGATATAAAGAACTTTATTGGCTTAGGTGGAGGGCTAGGGTACATTTTAAATATATGTAATAGTGATAAGACAAAGCTAGAGCAAAAGATTATTGATAAGGAAGCCTTAGACAAGCTGTATTCAGATATTGTTAAAAAATCTATAGACCAAATAGCACATAATTATAAATTAGATTATTTAGAAGCACAAACTGTATTACCGGCGAGTATTATTTTTAGAAGATTTTTAAATATTACCCATGCGGACCATATTTATGCACCAATGGTATCCTTAAGACACGGTGTTTTATCGGAAATGGTTGATGAATGGTTTGATACTCCCAGAAAAAAAGATTTTTTTAATGATATAATCAATTCAGTAAAATTTATAGGAAAGAAGTATGATTACGATGAGGTTCATGCTAACCATGTTCTGTTTCTAGCTATGAGGATTTTTGACCAGCTAAGTAAGATACATAAATTAGGAGCTAGGGAGAGGTTATATTTACAAGTAGCTTCATTACTACATGATGTAGGAAAATTTATTAATTTGGATGAACATAATGTATACACATATCATATTATTAAGGCTCAAAATATCATGGGATTTTCAAATAGGGAATTAGATATAATAGCCAACATAGCTAGATATCATGATGAAGAAGACCCTGAAAGCTTTCATGAAAATTATAACTCCTTGGATTATGCTGATCAAATTAAGATATCTAAGCTCTCAGCCATATTAAAGTTAGCTGATGCGTTAGACATTACACATATGCAAAAGATAAAGGATGTAGAAATTTCCTACAATAAAAACGAAATATTTTTCACAATTTCAGTTAATGATGATATTTTACTTGAGAAATGGGTTTTTATGAAAAATGCTGTATTCTTTGAAGAGGTCATTGGAATGAAGGTACTAATAAAGCATAAAGGGTGGTAAACAGATGAAGAATGACTTTTCTAAATCCTATATAAACCGTGAGCTAAGCTGGTTAGAGTTTAATAATCGTGTTCTTGAGGAAGCTCAAGATAAGGAAAATCCTCTTTTTGAAAGGTTAAAATTTATCTCAATAGCAAGTTCAAATATGGATGAATTTTTTATGGTTAGAGTTGCATCTTTATGGGATCAAGTTTTGGTAGGCTTTAATAGAGCAGATCCCTCTGGACTTACTCCTAAAGAGCAGATTGAGAAGATTTCTGAAAGAGTAGATAAAATCGTATACAATCAATATAATTGCTTTAACCGCTCCCTATTACCGAGTCTTAAAAAACATAGTATCTTCTTTCTTAAGGATGGAGAGTTAGATAGTTACCAGATGGACTATGTAGCTAAATATTTTTGGAAGAATGTTTACCCGGTATTGACACCTATGGTAGTTGATTCGAGTAGGCCATTTCCATTGGTTTTAAATAAGAGCTTGAATATAGCATTGATCTTACGGGATAATGGAAGTGATGGGAAGTATATTTTTGCAACTGTACAGGTTCCCTCGGTTTTAAAAAGAGTTATAGAATTACCGGTAAAGGGAGAAGGCATACAATTTATTCTTTTAGAAGACCTTATAAAAATATTTATAAATGACCTTTTTAATGGATATAAAATTTTAGATATGGGTTGTTATAGGATAACAAGAAATGCGGATTTAGGTGTTGATGAAGAAGGAGCTGAAGACCTTTTAGAAACAATTGAACAATCTATTAAAAAAAGAAAATGGGGAAATGTTGTACGTTTGGAAGTAGAAAAAAGGTTATCTAGAAAATTGTTAAAGATGTTAAAGGATGAAACAGAAGTTCCCGAGGAAGGGATTTACGAAATTTTGGGGCCTCTAGATTTAACTTTTTTAATGAAATTTACTTCACTTGATGGATATGAACATTTAAAATATAGACCCTATATACCAAAAACAGTACCAGCTCTTAGTGAGAATGAAGATATATTCGAGGCTATATCAAAAAATGATATCATTCTCCATCATCCATATCACTCCTTTGCTCCAGTAATAGAGTTAGTTGAACAGGCTGCAAAGGACCCTAACGTTCTTGCCATTAAGCAAACCCTATATAGAGTTAGTGGTGATTCACCAATAATCAAGGCATTGGCTGAGGCTGCAGAAAAAGGTAAGCAAGTTACAGTGTTACTTGAAATCAAAGCAAGATTTGATGAAGAAAATAATATAATTTGGGCGAAACACCTTGAAAAATCTGGATGCCATGTTATATATGGTCTTGTAGGATTAAAGACCCATTGTAAGCTATTATTAATTGTAAGAAGGGAAGAGGATGGCATAAAAAGATATGTTCATATGGGAACAGGAAATTATAATGATGTTACAGCAAGACTATATACTGATTTAGGTCTATTTACTTCCAATACCTATTTTGGAGCTGATATCTCTGCCCTATTTAATATGCTATCAGGATATTCAAAGTTTTCTAAATTTTATAAGGTCGACATTTCACCTGGACTTGACGATAAGTTTATAGAACTAATCAATCAGGAAACTAATAACGCTAAAGCGGGGAAGAAGGCTAGGATTATTGCTAAGATGAATTCTCTTGTTGATGAAAGAATTATTAAAGCTCTATATGAAGCCTCATCAGCAGGAGTCAGAATAGATTTAATTGTTCGAGGAATTTGCTGTTTAAGGGTTGGGATTCCTGGGGTAAGTGAGAATATAAGAGTTACAAGTATAGTTGGAAGATTCTTAGAGCATACTAGAATTTTTTACTTTTATGACGATGGAAATGAACTAATATTTTTATCAAGTGCAGATTGGATGCCGAGGAATTTAAGAAGAAGGGTTGAGTTACTATTTCCTATTGAAGATGAAAGTAATAGGTGTAGCGTAAAGGAGATGCTGGATATCTATTTAAGAGATACTGTAAAGGCTAGGGTTCTTAATAGGGATGGCAGATACTCAAGAATAGATAAAAGGGGTAAAGAAATAATTAATAGTCAAGAATATTTCTGTGCTTTAGCTGGAAGGGAAGTTGAAAATTTAAAGAAGCAAGAAAAAGTCTCAGAGTTTATTCCAATAACTGCTCAGAGGGATTGAAAAGTAATAAGAATCATATAAGAAGCTTGGCTCAATTTTAAACTTAACTTGTATATTATATAAAAGATATGGTATAAATTTAGTGAAGCTTTAACTATATAAAGTTTGTTATAATAAAGATGTCCTTAAAATGACATCTTAGACTGTTGACAAACCTGAATTTCTTCGTTGTTGCTTCAAGCAAGAACCTTTCCGTATTTCTATATACGCTGCGGACTCTCGCTTTCAGCACGCCTCGAACTTCAAATTTGTTAAAAGCCTATCATCTTGTAGACTTTGTCTACAATCTGAGATGTCATTAAGATGACATCTTTAATTTTATTGAAAGGAATGTATTTTTTTGAAAAACGAAAAGAAAATTTATATGTTAATGATTTTGTGTACTTTATTTTGGGCAGGAGCCTTTGTAGCGGGAAAAATAGGGGTTAAAGAATTTCCTCCCTTTTCTTTAGCTTTTTTTAGATTTTTATTTGCTACAGCTGTAATATTTCCTATTATGATAAGATATGAAGAAAAAAATTGGAGATTAAAAAAATCTGATTTTCCTATAATGCTTATATTAGGCATAGTGGGAATGTTTGGATATCATGCCTTGTTTTTTACTGCTCTTAAATATACTAGCGCAATAAATTCAGCTATGATTGGAGCTACAAATCCTATGATAACTTCTATAATAGCCTCTCTTATCATAGGTGAGAGGCTTGGAATAAAAAGATTTTCAGCTATATTATTAGCCTTTTCTGGAGTGGTTTTAACAATATCTGATGGACAATTGCATACAATAAGGAGTATAGACTTTAATATTGGGGATATTATAATGCTTTGTGCTGTGTTATGCTGGGCTGCGTATAGTGTAATTAGTAAAAAGGTTATGCCCAAATATTCTCCCCTTATAATAACATCCTATAGCTTTTTGGTTTGCTTGATAGCTTTAATTCCATTTACTTTACTTGAAAGACCTATGAATTATCTTCCTAATGTTACCTGGAAGGGTTGGGCATCTGTTTTATATATGTCCATCTTTGCTTCTGTTATAGGCTATCTTGTTCAGCAGATTTCAATTAAAGCCATTGGGCCGAGTAAGACTATGTCATTTATTAATTTAGTTCCTCTATTTTCTATAATTCTTTCATCCCTTATCCTTAAGGAGACTGTTACATCTATAAAGATTATAAGTGGGATAATTATAATATGGGGTGTATATTTGAATTCTAAATTGAAGATTGAAATAAAGTCTTCAATTTAAAATAATTTTATTATAGGGTTGTTGTTAGCTAGGTAAATTGTGGAAAATGCATTTACTTACAATTTATATGATATTATAAGTTTATATAGATTATAAAAAGATTTTAAAGGGTTATAATTTTATATAGTATGGTAATTATGTAATTTGCTCTTATCTCTGATGAAAAAATCAATAATTGGATAGCGAACACCTTTGGTAAATACTAAACCTGAGTATTTAAGAGGAGTTCCTACTCCACCTGAAGTAGAAAAGATCAAATAGGAATCTTAAAAATTGATAGATAATTTAAGGGTAGGTGAAGGGTTTATGGATAATATGGTTGATCTTAGAAGCTGTAGTATTGAAGAATTAGAAAATTTGTCATTAGAACTTGGAGAAAAAAAGTTTAGAGGTAAACAATTATTTGCGTGGATTCATAAGGGAATTGAAAGTATTCATAATATGGCTAACTTACCTAAAGATTTTAAAGTTAAGTTAAACCAAGTATCCTATATTAACAATATGGATATATTAAAGATATTAGAATCGAAGCTGGACGGAACGAGAAAATACCTAATAGTTCTTAAGGATGGTAATATTATAGAAAGCGTCTTGATGAAATACAAACATGGAAATACTGTTTGCATTTCTACTCAAGTAGGGTGTAAAATGGGGTGCAGCTTCTGTGCATCTACAGTAGATGGAGTTAAGAGAAATCTAACTTCGGGAGAAATAATAGGACAGGTTTTGACAATTCAGAATGATATTGGACAGAGAATATCTAATGTTGTGCTTATGGGAAGTGGTGAGCCCCTTGACAATTATGAAGAAGTTATAAAGTTTTTAGAGACAGTTAACAGTCCATTGGGGTTAAATATAAGCATGAGAAACATCACATTATCCACATGTGGAATTATACCTAAATTATTAGATTTAGCACATAGGAATCTTCAAATTACTTTAGCTATCTCACTTCATGCTCCTAATGATGTACTCAGAAATAGGATTATGCCAATAAATAGGGTCTATAATATTGAAAAATTATTAGATATTTGCAAAAAATATATAAAAAAGACTAATCGTAGAGTGACTTTTGAATATTCTTTAATAAGAGGTTTTAATGATAAGAGGGAACATGCTATAGAACTTTCTGAAAAGCTAAAGGGTATTCTTTGTCATGTAAACCTTATTCCATTAAATGAGGTTAAGGAAAGTGGTTTAAAGGGCTCAAAGAGAGAGAGGGTATATGAGTTTCAAAAAATACTTAAGAAAAACGGGATTGATGTAACTGTACGAAGAGAACTTGGAAGTGATATAGATGCCTCATGCGGTCAATTAAGAAAGGGTTATATAGAAAGCATGAGGAAATAACGAATATTGAGGCTAAAAATAAAATTAATGTTTTTGAAGGAATTAATCAAAGGCTGTAGAATTCATTTATTAAAGAATATTTTGAATATTCTTTAGTTGTAGATTCTTTCTCTATCAAATTTAAGGGAGGAGATTAAAATGATAAGTTTGTTGATAGGCTCAAAAGGTACTGGCAAAACTAAGAAAATAATTAAGCTAGCTAATGAGGAGATTGCAAAGTCTAAGGGCAATATAGTATTTGTAGACGATGATAAGAGGCACATGTACGACCTTAAGCACAGTTTAAGATTCATAAGTATGGATGAATACCCCATAAGGACAGCCGATGAATTTTTCGGATTTTTATGTGGGATTATCTCAAATGATTATGACATTAATAAGATTTATATTGACGGATTGTTAAAGGTAATGAAAATAGATCTTAAAGACATACCTAAGTTGATAAGTAAGTTAGAGCATATGTCTAATAAATATGAAATCGATTTCTTTATGACAATTAGCTGTACTAAGAACCAGCTTCATGAAGATTTATATAAATATTTAGCATAAAATTAAACAATAATTAAGAGTAAAGAGGCTGTGAAGTAGCTTCTTTGCTCTTTTTATTGGTTAATTTTGGTATCCTAAGAGTTTAATTAAGCACAGTAGATTATATATAGGATATTTTATATCTTTGGATAAGTGAATTATATATTGTAATAGTGAAGCTTTAAAATAACAGGGTCATATAGATGAGTGATCGAGAATATTAACTTACTACAGCAGCCACAGAGAATCCTTTAGACTCATGCTATAAATCTGTTTATAAATAGGTAATAGAAGGTAAAACAGATTCATAAAAATCGCTCAAAAGGAAACCTCAGTGGCTGCTTTCGTTTATTAAGTTTGTTAGTCACTCTTCTATAAATATTGTTAATATAATCAGAATTAATCATTGGGACAGAATGACTTACCTAGATACTTCCTTATATCTGCACTATTACTATTAGAATCTAATAATATTTCTTCTCCTCTTTCTTCCATTATTACTAAGACCTCAGCCTTGCCTTGAATAAAAAATTTTCTTACTGTATCTTCCTTAATTTCTCTAAGCTTATTTTTATGATGCTTCTTTTTTCTATATTCCTTTGTATAGTATGAGCCCATAAGCTCTATGACCTTAGTATATCTTTCCATAGGATTACCTCCAATAATCAATTTAAAGTTAAGTTTTAAATTAGTATATCATATAAGCTATATAAAAAAACATAAAGTCTATTAAAATAGCCTGAGGCTGTTAACAAACTCCCAATTTCTGCGTTACTGCTAAAATCTCCGGTGCTCACTTGCAGTAGAGCAAGCTCCGCTCCTCGATTTCAGCGTGCCTTGAACTTGAAAGTTTGTTAAAGCCTATCATCTTGTTAACTT
>JAKSBP010000390.1 GCA_022361035.1 Clostridia bacterium | reverse complement strand
CAAACCCGAATTTCTTCGTTGTTGCTGAAACCAAGAACCCTTCCGTATTTCTATATACGCTGCGGCCTCTCGGTTTCAGCACGCCTCGAACTTCAGATTTGTCAAAAGCCTGTCATCTTGTAGACTTTGTCTACAATCTGATAACCCCACTTTTAGTGGGGTTATTGCTATTTACAAATAAAAAAGAGGATAAATTCAGAATAGAAAGAAATTATTAAAATATACAATAATTAAATCAAAGGAGGTGTATTTGATATGAAAGAAGAGGTTAAGGGTAGGGAGAAACTTTTGATTTTATGGAGTAGCGGAGATAGGGATGTAGCTTTGAAAATGGTGTTTATGTATACCCTAAATGGAAAAATGAGAGGTTGGTGGGAAGATATTTGTTTAGTAGTATGGGGACCATCCTCTAAACTATTGAGTGTAGATATGGAGCTTCAAGACTATATTAAAAAGATTATAGAAGAAGGTGTAAATGTAGTGGCATGTGAAGCATGTGCTAATGAATATGGTGTATCCTCGGAATTAGAAGAACTTGGTATAGAAGTAAAATACATGGGAGAGCCTTTAACAAACTATTTAAAGACTGGTTGGAAGACTCTAACTTTTTAATATAGAGGTGAATTTAAATGAAATTATATATAGATATATTTATAGCCTTTCTTCGCTGTGGAATATTTGGATTTGGAGGAGGCCAAGCCACTGTTCCATTAATACAGGAGGAAGTAGTTGAAACCTTTAAGTGGTTAACCATTGAAGAATTTACCGATTCCCTAGCCCTAGTAAATTCCTTACCTGGACCGATTACAACGAAAATGGCTGCCTTAGTTGGGTATAAGGTTGGAGGGTTATCAGGTTCTATAGTAGGAATAGTAGGCATAATAATTCCATCGACATTGGCAGTTATTGTTCTTATCAATGTATATTTAAAGTTCAAAGATACTCCATGGTTACAGGGGATGATGAGGGGAGTAAGGCCAGTAGTAGTTGTACTGGTTACAAAGGTTGTACTAATGATGGTTAGGAAATCATTTCCAAACCTTCAGACTGTTATCATAGCAGGAATAGCAGCCATTTTAGTTATTAAATTTGACGTCCATCCAATTATATTAATAGTATCAGCATTAATATATGGAGGAATATTTCTAGCCTAGTGTAATTTAAATTGGAACCATTCTATAGAAGAGGAGATAAGTCTATCTATAGAGTGGTTTTTTTATTAAAAAAAATTAATAATTATAATTTGTAAAAATCCTATATAATGAGTTGTTTTAGTTAGATTTTCCAGGATGCAATTGGTAAATTTACAATATTTAAGCCGTAGGAAGGATGAAATTTCCAAAAAAACTTAAAAAATTTTAAACATTCAAATTGATTAAGAAATATTAAAGGATTGTTGCAAAAAATTAACAAGTATTACAACTATTTTATGGTACCATATAAAATGGAGAAAAACGTTTGCCATCATAATTTTTATTATTAGGTCATTTCTCCGAGGAAAATCTAATTAAAAACCAAGGTGTTTACTTCCCTTGAGTTTTTATTAGTATTTAGAATAAAGGAGGATATAAAATGTCTGTAAAAGTGTCGAAACGAAGGGGGATTTTTAATTTCTTTCTTGACGGAATTGAAAAAGCAGGTAATAAGCTTCCCCATCCAGTAACACTATTTGCTCTATTTGCCCTTGCAATTATTATCATCTCAGAAATTGCTGCCCGTGGGGGATTAACTGTGGATTTCTATGATGCAAGGTCAAAGGCTCAAAAAACAGTAGAAGCTATTTCATTATTAAACGCTGAAGGTCTAAGATACATGATTAACTCTGCAACTAAAAACTTTACTGGCTTCCATCCATTGGGAACGGTATTGGTTGCCATGCTTGGTGTTGGAGTTGCTGAGGGAACGGGACTTATAAATGCCTCATTAAAGAAATTAGTATTAAGCACTCCAAAAAGACTTATAACTGCCGTAGTTGTATTTGCCGGTGTAATGTCAAATATAGCATCTGATGCTGGATACGTTGTATTAGTTCCACTTGGAGCTATAGTATTCCTAAGCTTTAAACGTCATCCCCTTGCAGGTATAGCCGCAGCATTTGCAGGTGTATCCGGTGGATTCTCCGCCAACCTGTTACTGGGTACCTTAGACCCACTATTAACAGGAATCACCAACGAAGCTCTAATTGCTGGTGGTATTGATATGTCAATATTAGCTACTTCTAACTACTATTTTATGGTGGCATCTACGTTCTTAATAACTATTTTAGGAACCTTTGTAACGGAAAGAATAGTAGAACCGAGACTTGGAGAGTATAAAGGCACAGATCCTAATGAGACAATGGAAGTTACTAAGGAAGAGAAAAAAGGATTAGTGGCTGCCGGCATATCATTGTTAGTATTTGGAGCTATAATGTTACTTTTAATGTTACCTGAAAATGCTATATTAAAAGTAGATGGAAGCTTAAAAACATTTACTTCTAACGGATTGGTTCCTACAATAATGCTATTTTTCATAATTCCAGGTTTAGCATATGGTATTGTCTCTGGAAGCGTTAGAAGTGATAAAGATGTAGTTAAGTTCATGAGTAAGTCTATGGCAACAATGGGAGGGTATTTAGTTTTAGCTTTCTTCGCTGCTCAATTTATTAAATACTTCGCATATACTAACCTAGGTATAATCTTAGCTGTAAGCGGTGCTAATTTCCTAGAGAGCATTGGATTTACGGGATTACCACTGATTATAGGATTCATATTAGTTGCTGGATTTATAAACCTTTTCATTGGTTCAGCTTCAGCAAAATGGGGTATTATGGCCCCAGTATTCGTACCAATGATGTACCGATTAGGATTTACACCAGAGTTTACTCAATTAGCCTATCGTATCGGAGATTCATGTACTAATATTATTACTCCCCTGATGTCATACTTTGCTGTAATAGTTGTATTTGCTCAAAAATATGATGAAGATACTGGAATAGGTACTCTAATTTCTACAATGGTTCCATATTCAATAATGTTCCTATTAGGATGGACTCTTTTATTAGTACTTTGGTATTTCTTTGGATGGCCAATTGGACCAGAAGCATTTATTCACTTACAATAATAAGTAAGGCCCATTTTACAAATAGAATCCATAGAGAATTTTAAAATCATATTCATAATTTAATTATAAGATAATATAAGCACTGTAAAAATTTGTTGAAATCTAATAAATTTTTATAGTGCTTATTTTAAATTAATCCATCATAGGAATTTACATAGTCAAGAACTTTTATAGGAGATTATGGGCTTTAAACTGTAGTAGACAAAAGATAATTTTACCCTATATAAATATATTTATTCATAGGTATAAATAAATATAAAAAAATCCTTGACAGAATATAAATGATATCTTATAATTATTACAATAAGTTAACAGACTAAAGACTGTGAAGAGAAGAGTAGATATAAGGCAAAGTTATAGCGAGCTGGTTATGGTGGGAGTCCAGCACAAAGTCTGTATCGAAGAACATCTCTGAGTTTCTAACCGAAAGTCCCCAGGGGATTAGTAGACTTAGACGGAGCCAAACCGTTATAAATTGGGCAGTATCGAGTAGTAAATTTACTATTCTGTACATGTTGAGTGAGCAATATTGTGCTAATTTGGGTGGTACCGCGGAAGTAAGTCTTTCGTCCCTTGTATAGGGATGAAGGGCTTTTTTTAGTTGAATTAATAATTATTTAGGTCGACCACATTTTTATTAAAGTATTCTTGATTACTGATAACCGGGAATCAGTAATTAAAAGAAAGTGTAACATGGAGATCAAGTAGCTATGAATAAATAATAAAAAATGAGGAGGAATTTCATTATGAAATCTTTAGAAAAATCTTTAGTTGTACCAAAGGGATATGAATCAAAAATGACTTTAATAGATACAGAGGTTGGTATTAAGAAGATAAAGGATTATTTTCAGGGATCTTTAGCTGAAAAGCTTGATTTAGTTAGGGTATCGGCACCACTTTTTGTTAGACCTGAGACTGGGTTAAACGATAACTTAAATGGAGTTGAAAGACCTGTTGCCTTTGATGTATTGGGAATTGGAGGAAAGGAAGTACAGGTAGTGCAATCCCTAGCAAAATGGAAGCGTATGGCATTAGCCAAATATGGATTTGATATGGGCAAGGGCTTATATACAGATATGAATGCCATAAGACGGGATGAGGAGCTTGATAACCTTCATTCAATATATGTTGACCAGTGGGACTGGGAAAAGATTATTTCAAAGGAAGAAAGAACTACGAAAACTTTGAAGTCTATAGTAGAAAAGATATATAAGGTATTTCAAGAGACGGAAGAAGAAGTCATTAATATCTATCCTCAGCTTAAAAAGCAGCTTCCTGAAGAAATATTTTTTATAACTTCCCAGGAGCTTGAAGACAGATATCCTGGATTAACTCCTAAGGAAAGGGAAGATGCAATAACTAAGGAAAAGGGTGCAGTATTTGTAATGCAGATAGGCGGAGATCTTAAATCCGGCATAAAGCATGATGGAAGGGCTCCCGATTATGATGATTGGGATTTAAATGGAGATATAATTTTCTGGTATCCAGTTTTAGGCATGGCCTTTGAAGTGTCTTCTATGGGTATTAGGGTTGACGAAGAGACCTTGAAAAAACAATTAAAGCTTTCCGATTGTGAAGACCGTAAGGAGTTTTCATTCCATAGGGATTTATTAGATGGTAAATTACCCTATACAGTAGGTGGCGGAATTGGTCAATCGAGAATGTGTATGTTCTTTTTACAAAAAGCCCATATTGGTGAGGTTCAGGCTGCCATTTGGCCTAAGGATATGATTGAAGAGTGTGAAAGGGCTAATATAATGTTATTGTAAAAATATATAGAGTGTATCCTTTCACTGAGGCTGTTAACAAACTCTCAATTTCTAGGTTGCTGCTGAAATTGGGAGTTTGCTTAGGGCCAAAAGATGAAAATCTAGGTATCACAGGGAGCCGAGGGGGTATCTTGGCTAAAGCCTATAGGATTCTATAGTTTGACTTATATATTTTATTGTCCTACTTACAGCATCCTCTATAGTGCAATTATCTTGATTATTCAGTATGCGTAGGAGCATTCCCTGATAGATCAAAAGAATCATTTCATTTATTTCTTCTAAATCTTCCTTTTTAAGAAATCCCTCATCTGCACAGGTTTGTAAGACCGCCATATCTCTAGTATAAATATTTTTCTCCATAAGCATTGGAAGTAAGTCCCTTGTTTGATTTCCCAATTCCTCTGGAAATATTGAGTAGTACTCCTTAATGACATCATTTAGGGAACTGCTGTATCTATCAAAGAAGATTGTATAATAAATTTTAGGTTTACTAAATGAATGATAACAAAAGCACTTCCAAATGAGTAAAAATTTATCTAAGGCGTTTGTCCCATCCTTTATATAGAGGGGAAGACTAAGGGCATATTCCTTTAAATATTTCATAGAAGAGAAGAAGAGTAAATGATTAAGACTTTTAAAATAATTATATAGGGTAGCACTGTTATAACCGGCTATATCTGCCACCTTTCTGATGGTAACAGATTTCATGCCTTCTTCTTCGATAATTTGACTAGCAGCATCAATAAAATATCTCATCATCCGTCTTTTTTGTATCGTTTTCTTTTCCATTTCAATCACCAATCTATTGTAAAAATTATATAGAATCATTTATTGTGCTAGTTTCTAAGCCTAGGACTTTCACATTATCTAAGGCTTTATATAGATTATCTACTAACACAAAGGGTTAAATTCCTTTATTATTATAACATATCGAAAAATAATTGAAAGGATATTAGACTTTATTTGGCCTATAAGTAAGGGTATACTTATCAATTTAAAGGTATAATTATATGGGAAATAGACCTAAAAATAACAAAAAAATAATCACGATTATATGATAATCATGATTGAAATATATACATGATTGTGGTACAATTTAAGTGTGTTCAGCTTAAAAATTATTTTAAGTTAGCATAACGACTTTGGCATAAACCTTGTCCTCATGGTCAAGCGAAATGCCCTTTTTTTTATTTAGAGGATTGATTATTCCATATAGGAATTGATAGACCGCTTCAGATACAATAGTGTACGGGCTACAGCCTCATCAATAGTATAATCTGTTTGTTCATTTAATACCCTTGAAAGCATACCGCTATAAATTAGTAGATTCATTTCATTAACCTCTTCTAAATCTTCTTCTTTGATTAAAGCCTTTGGAATACAAGATTTTAGAATACTCCTATTCCTATCATAAACGTTCTGGCCTAAAAGCATAGAGAGAATATCTTTAGATTGTTTCCCAAGCTCCTCTGGAAAAATCGAATAGTATTCCTTAATATCATCGTTTAGCGAATTACTAAATTTATCAAAAAAAATTGTATAGTAGATCCTTGGTTTTCTAAAGGAGTGTTTACAAAAACATTCCCAAATACGTAGATATTTATCAATAGGGTCCTTGGAATTCTTCAAATATTCAGGCAAGCTAAGTACATACTCCTTTAAATATTTCATAGAAGAAAAAAAGATTAGATGGTCTAAATTTTCAAAATAATTGTAAAGGGTAGCACTGTTATATCCAGCGATATCCGACACCTTTCTGATGGTAATAGAATCTATGCCCTCGTTTTCTATGATTTGGTTGGTTGCTTCAATAAAATAGCTCATCATACGTTTTTTTTGAATCTGTTTTTTATCCATTTAATATCACCAACTAAATTAATGTATAGTAAAAATTTAAAGGAGTAATATAAAATAACATTAGCTACCTATTGATAGAGTGTAGTCACATGCTTTTCTCCTATAAGTATTATAACATAATATGACAACTATAAAATTGGAATTCTTTTCAAATCTCAAATTAAAATCGTCAATATTCGATAAACGAATTTACAATGTAATCATGATTATGTTAAAATTATTGTAACTAGAAAAATATTAAACGATGCATAGGTTTAGGATAACGTTTTCGAAATTGTTAAATTTATATCGAAACTATTTTTCTAGAAACAGTATAAATTATGAAAGGAGTGTAAAGATGAAACTAGAAATTGGTAATTTTCATGTAAAGGATATTGTCTTTGGTGAAAAGACCATCTATGAAAATGGAATTCTAACTATCAACAAGGAAGAAGCCTTGGCAGTAGTAAGGGAAGATGAACACATTACTGAAGCCGATATAGTAATAGCAAAGCCAGGGGATAAGGCTAGAATAGTGCCCGTTAAGGAAGCTATTGAACCAAGGCATAGAATAGGTGGAGGTCCTGTATTCCCAGGAGTAACTGGGGACCTTATGCAGTCGGGGAATGGAAAAACCTTGGCACTTAAGGGCTGTAGTGTATTAGTAGTAGGTAAACACTGGGGTGGATTTCAGGATGGACTAATCGATATGAGTGGAGAAGGTGCAAAGTATACATTATTTTCTCAGCTAAAAAACATTTGCCTAGTAGCCGATACGGACGAAGAGTTTGAAAGACATGAGCAGCAAAAGAAGAACCATGCCTTAAGATGGGCTGGAATGAGGCTCTCAGAATATATAGGAAGCTGTGTAAAGGATATGGAGCCCGAGGAAGTAGAAACCTATGAATTAGCTCCTATAACTAAGCGTTCTCAAGAAGTGAACGACCTTCCAAGCGTTGTATTAGTTTTACAGCCCCAGTCACAAATGGAGGAAATAGGATACAACGATTTAACATATGGGTGGGATTGCAACCATATAGTTCCTACATTTATGCATCCAAATGAAGTATTGGATGGT
The DNA here is from genome assembly GCA_022361035.1 of Clostridia bacterium. Lineage (GTDB taxonomy): Bacteria > Bacillota > Clostridia > Peptostreptococcales > Caminicellaceae > JAKSBP01. Next base: position 22,755 of record JAKSBP010000390.1, on the reverse strand, counting down.
GCCATGATTTCAGGGTCATTTATGCCTTGCTCATCGAAATGGTCAACATATGACTTCCAAAACTATCCTATGATTAAGCGTTTATATCAGGAACATGGAAAGACATTAAACTTTCTAGGTGTAATTATGTCAAACCTGAACGTTGCATTGGAGCAAAAAGAGAGATCAGCACAATTTGTAGCTCAAATTGCAAAGTCTCTAGGGGCCGACAGTGCCATTGTAGCTGAAGAAGGATATGGTAATCCCGATGCAGATTTTATTGCGTGTATAGTAGCATTAGAGGATGCTGGTGTTAAAACTGTAGGGCTTACAAATGAGTGTACAGGTAGGGATGGTGGCTCTCAACCCCTTGTAACTCTAGATCAAAAAGCAAATGCCGTAGTATCCTGTGGCAACGTATCACAACTTATTGAACTTCCAGCTATGGAAACAGTGATAGGTGAATTACAGGCTTTAGCTAGGGATGGTTTATCTGGAGGATGGGCCGATGATGAGCTATTGGGACCATCTGTAAGGGAAGATGGGTCAATAATTATGGAAAATAATGCCATGTTCTGTGGAGACCGTGTTGCAGGCTGGTCTACTAAGACTATGGTAGAGTATTAAGGAGGTGTAGAGAAAAATGAAAAAGGCGATTTTGTACCTAAACCAATTCTTTGGTCAAGTAGGTGGAGAAGAGGTGGCTGACCATGCTCCAGAAATAAGGGAGGGTTTAGTTGGACCGGCAATGGCCCTTGATAAGGCCCTAGGTAATGATGTACAAGTTACCCATACTATTATATGTGGGGACAACTTCATGGGTTCAAGACAGGAAGAAGCAGTTGACACTATTTTAGGATTTTTAAATGGTTTAGAATTCGATATATTCTTTGCAGGTCCAGCATTTAGAGCAGGAAGATACGGTGCCGCTTGTGGTCATATATGTAAAGCGGTAAAGGAAAAGTTTGGTGTACCTGTAGTAACTTCTATGAATGATGAAAACCCTGGCGTTCAAATGTTTAGAAGTGAAATGTATATATTTGAGGGTGGAAAAAGTGCAGCAGCAATGAGAAAAGATGTAGGTAAAATGGCTAAATTTGGAGTAAAGTTACTTTTCGGTGAAGAACTGCTATCGGCTTCAGAAGAGGGATATTATGGAAGAGGCATAAGACATCAAAAATGGCTAAATCCAGAGGTTCCTGCCGTAGATAGGGTTATAGACATGCTTCTTAAAAAGGTTAGGGGTGAAGAGTTCATCAGTGAGCTTCCAATGCCAGAATTAGACTTAGTTCCCATAGCACCGGCTATTAAAGACTTAAGTAAAGCCAAGATAGCCATTGCAACAACTGGCGGTATAGTACCTTTGGACAACCCTGACAGAATTCAATCGGCATCGGCTACAAGATGGGGGAAATATGAGGTATCTAAATTAGATAGCCTTTCAGGTGGAGTATATAAAACTATACACGCAGGATTTGACCCCGCAGCTGCAGATGCGAATCCAAATGTAATAGTACCCTTGGATGCTTTAAGGGCATATGAGAAGGAAGGAAGAATAGGCTCAATCCACGACTATTTCTATACAACCGTAGGAACGGGAACTACCCAGGCTGAAGCAGCAAGAATGGGTATAGAAATGGTTGAAGATATGAAGGCTGCTGGAGTTGATGCAGTTATCCTAACTTCTACATGAGGTACCTGTACACGTTGCGGTGCAACGATGGTAAAAGAAATTGAAAAGGCTGGAATCACAGTAGTACAAATGGCAAACCTAATTCCTGTTGCCAAGACAGTTGGTTCAAATAGAATGGTGCCAACGATTTCTATTCCATATCCATTGGGAGATCCAAATACTTCCCAGGAAGAACAATGGAAGCTTAGATATCATAGAGTTGGTATAGCCTTAGATTCATTAGAGACAGAGATAAAAGAACAGACTGTTTTTAAAGTGAAAATATAATATCACTTATTTATTTGAATTCTTTATTAAAACCACATTTCTATGGAAAAGGTTTTATTCTGAAGTCGTTATAAAATAATTTTATAGGAGGACACACAAATGCAAAAAAAGAATAATAAGGTTTTTTATATATCTTTAGCAGTTGTGTTTGGAATTGTTGCTGTTGCAATGTTAGCTCCAGCAGAATTTGAAGCTAAGGCTAAGGGACTATTTAATTTTTTAGTTGGTAATTTTGGCTGGTTCTACTTCCTTTCCATGTTTTCATTTGTTGTATTTTCCATATGGATTGCATTTAGCAAATATGGGAAGATAAAGCTGGGACCAGATGATTCAAAACCGGAATACTCCTTGATTTCATGGTTTGCAATGCTTTTCAGTGCAGGTATGGGTGTGGGACTTGTTTTCTGGGGAGTTGCAGAGCCCCTTAATCACTTTGTAAATCCTCTGGCAATAGAAGGTGGAACAGCGGCGGCAGCAGATTTTGCAATCAAGAAATCATTTTTTCACTGGGGACTGCACCCTTGGGCAAATTACAGTGTTTTAGCCCTAGCCCTTGCATATATGCAGTTTAGAAAAAATAAACCTGGTCTTATTAGTAGTATTTTTATTCCATTAATTGGCGAAGAGAGAGTTAATGGGCCAATAGGTAAATTGATAGATATACTAGCCATATTCGCCACCGTTGCAGGTGTTGCTACATCACTGGGTATGGCAACCCTACAGACTACAAGTGGATTAAACTATCTCTTTGGTGTTCCAGAAACAAATATTGTAAGAATAATCGTAATAACTATCATAACCATATTGTTTATGGTTTCGGCAGTTACAGGCTTAGACAAGGGAATAAAGTGGCTATCAAATGCAAATGTTTCCTTATGCGGGGTTCTTATAGCGCTGGGCTTAATTATTGGGCCTACAGTAATGATAATAAATGCGTTTACCAATAGTTTAGGACTGTATTTGAGTACAGTTGTTAGAGAAAGTTTCCAGATAGACCCCTTTGGTGATAACCAGTGGTATGGATGGTGGACAATATTCTATTGGGCGTGGTGGATAGCTTGGGCACCATTCGTAGGAACATTTATAGCACGTATTTCTAGAGGTAGAACTATTAAGGAGTTTGTTGGTGGTGTACTATTAGCACCAACCTTGGCTTCTTTCATATGGTTTGCTGTCTTTGGTACGATGGGTATAAATACGGGCTTAGAAGTAGCTAAGGAAGCAATTAAGTCAACTTCAACGGCATACTTTGTAGTTATGGATCAATATCCTATGGGCTTTGCAATTTCATTGGTAACAGTTGTATTGCTTACTACTTTCTTTGTTACATCGGCAGATTCAGCGACCTTTGTTCTTGGCATGATGTCATCTAACGGAAACCTTAATCCGAGTACTAAGAGAAAGATTATTTGGGGAGTTATTCAGTCTGCATTAGCTCTGTCGCTTATGCTAGTAAGTGAAAATGCCCTTGGCATGTTACAGACTGCATCTATAGCAGCAGCCTTCCCCTTCGTTTTCATAATGCTATTTGGCATGGTGTCCCTTGTAAGGGCCCTAAAGCAGGAAAAGGTTGGGAATATAGAAAGAATTAAATAGTAATTCTCAGTTTGTTAACAGCCTCAGAATTAAATAATAATTTTAAATATACCCTATGGGATAGACAGTAAGAAAGTCTAGCCTATAGGGTATTATTATGCATAATTAAAACTTTCAGAGGGAATACAAACTGTTTTCAGTAAAAGAGTTTATATCTATATTTTATGCTAATTATATATACAGAGAATAACAGAGGGTAGCCCTATGCCCTGCTCCTGTTTTTAAACTTCAAATCAATAGCCTCCAGTTAAATCTTTACCCTTCCCCAAGCTTCAAAAACTATATTATTAAATCTATTAATATCTTCAATCCTAGTAGGAATATTTACCTCATAGCCACTATAGGATTCCTGGTTTATCTTAAGATAGCCTTTTTTAAGGTCTTCAGGAGTAGATACGACTTTCTCAAGCTTTCTATCGAACAATTGTGGATGGGTTATATATACAGCTGCAACAATATCCCAGTTATAGAAGCCTTGAATTCCGAATTCATTCATTACATATTCAAACCAGTCTATGGTTTTATTCCTAATATACTGATAAATCTTTTTTGAATCCCTTTCCATCAGTCTTTTGTACTCATTATCTCCAAATAGGGCTTGAAGGCATATGTGACCAGTTAATACGGTAACCATTGCATCTGAACTTAAGACCTCATAAGAAGCCTTGGAATCACATGAAAAATTTAATTCGTCTAGATTCTTACCATTAATAATTAGCGGTTTAGTAATACCCCCCATTAGGACTATCTCTTTTAGGTTGCTAAAAAAGTCACTATCTAATTCATATGCCCCAAGGAGATTAGTTAAGGAGCCTGTGGCAAGAAGAGTTATTTCTCCCGGATACTCTTTTGCCATCCTTGCTAGATATTGTGAAGCTTCACTTTGTCTATTTACACTTGAAGGAGCACCTTTATAAAGGGGAAGATTGTTAATTTTTAGTTCATCAAACATCTTTTCAGTATTTTTGTGAACTATATCAATTTTACTGTTACCGAAGGTTGTAGTAACCCCTAAAAGGTCAATATCTTCCCTGCCTAGTAGATACAATAAAGTTAGACCATCATCCACATCACAGTTTTTTACACCCATAGTATTGTCGCAATCGAAAATTATTTTATGCATTTTATACCACCTTACAATTCTATTCTAGATCACTAAGATAAAAATTTGTATTGCCTTAACCTTGTAAATGCTGGATTACAAGAAATTTCTTGAATCAAAATCCTATTAAAAATCAGTGCCATTAGCGTCCGTAGTTTTTATTTAACATTTTCATTTTAACATACAAGCTGATACAATATAAAGAGAGGAGACATATAATATTTAGTTATTCTATATAAATATTTTAAATGTAAAATGCTTTTTCTATGATATATAATATAAAAGATGGATTGACTAGAATTTAACATACTAAGGATACCAATTTAAAAATAAATTTTGGTCCTTAGTTTGTATATTTAGTTTATCCTTTAAGGGAGTGAAGTAATTGGCTTCGAGTAAAATACAAGAATTGAAGAAACAAAGGCAGTTGAGCAATAAAAGAAAGAAAAATCAGGTTATATACGGTGTAGTTTGTATTTTTATAGTAGTGCTCATATATCTATTTTTGCTAAAAAATAATTTTATTTACAGTTTTATTTGGAAAATAGGACTTTTAATAGGATTCACTCTTCAAAAATCGAGATTTTGTTTTACTGCTAGCTTTAGAGATCCAATAATGGTTGGAAGTACATCTATCCTTAAAGCAATTATTATAGCATTTATTATATCTACAATTGGATTTGCATTTATTCAATATATATCTACAGGGGGCAATTTTAATATCAGGATTGAAGATATTCCCGGTCAAATTGATCCAGTAGGTGTACACACAATATTAGGAGCAATATTATTTGGAGTAGGTATGGTTATTGCAGGAGGCTGTGCAAGTGGAACCCTTATGAGGATAGGAGAGGGTTTTATCTTACAGATGGTAGTATTATGTGGATTTATAATTGGAACTCTTCTAGGAGGAAATCATTTTGAATTTTGGGATAAACTCTTAATAAGAAATTCTCCAACAATATATATACCCCATTATATAGGTTTCCCCCTATCGGTATTTCTTCAAATTGTGGTATTGATAGCACTTTATTATGTAGCTGATTGGTACGATAAAAAGAATAATATTATGATGACAATGTGATTTGGAGGTTTTTAAAATGTCACAACAGAGAATAGACTGCATGTATGAAGCATGTCCTATACCCCTTCTCAAGGCCCTTAAAAAATTGAAGACCATGAAAGTGGGAGAAGTTTTAATAATGGAAACGGACCACAGTTGTTCAATAACTAATGTTGTTGAATGGGCTAAGAAGCAAGGGCATGAGGTGGATTATGTTGAAATAAGCGATGGTGAGTGGGAAATATATATTGAGAAAAAACAATAAAAGGGTGATTAAATGAGACTTTGGAAAGGATTAATAAAAAAGCCTTGGCCTTATTTAGTTGGTGGAATAATTCTAGCAGTACTTAATATAATTCTATTTTCAGTTTCTGGAAAGCCGTGGAGAATAACAACTGGTTTTTTATACTGGGGAATGGGTATCATAGAAAAGTTAGGTTTTGATAATACAAATTGGTATTACTTTAGTGTATATGGAAATCAACTAAATGAAGGGGAGACCTTTTTTAATAACCAATACACAATTTTAGGATTATCAGTAATAGCTGGTGCATTAATAGCTGCCCTGTTGGCATCGGAATTCAAATGGAAAATCATAAAAAATAGAAGACAATTGTTTTTTGGATTAGTTGGTGGGTTAATAATGGGCTATGGAAGTAGATTAAGCTTCGGCTGCAATATTGGTTCATACTTTAGTGCCATACCGTCCTTTTCCCTACATGGATGGGTTTATGGAATCTTTATGTTTTTAGGAGCATGGGTTGGATGTAAGCTTTTGTTTAAATTTTTACTTTAGCCCATTAGATAACCAAAGACAATCCCTTTTAGATCGTAATTTTTAAAATAGGAGAATGGCCTAGGGGGTAAGGAGGTAGTTTAATGAAAAAAATAGTTACTATTGCTTTATTGATATGTATATTTACTTTGAATTTAACTGCATGTTCTGATAGCTCCAATAAAGAGGAAGAAAACGTTTTAGAAAAGAATTGGGAAGCTATAACAGAGGATGCCAAAGGTACTACAGTGAACTTCTATGGATGGGGTGGAGATCAAAAAACCAATAGCTGGCTTGACAACTTTGTTGCAAGGAGGCTTAAGGAAGAGTATGATATAACCTTTAATAGGATTCCTATGAACATCGATGATATATTAAATAAATTATTAGGTGAGAAGCAGGTTGAGGTAAAGAATGGGACTATAGATATTGTGTGGATAAACGGTGAAAACTTCTACACTGCAAAGAAAAATGATTTGCTATTTGGCTCCTTTACAGATAAACTGCCTAATTTTAAGAAATATATAGATGGGGATTCCCTTGAGGTAAAATATGATTTTGGGTTCAAAGTAGAAGGATATGAAGCACCCTACGGTAAGGCACAATTCGTTATGATTTACGACAAAGCTAAGCTGAATATGGTACCTAGGAATCACGGGGAGCTTTTAGAGATGGCTAAAAATAACCCCGGTAAATTTACTTATCCAGCCCCTCCAGATTTTACAGGAAGTGCCTTTGTCAGAAATATAATATATGACATTGTGGGTCATGAAAAATTCCTAAATATGGAAGCTGATAAGGAGAAGATAGAAAGGGAAATAGCCCCTGCTATAGAGTTTTTAAAGGAGCTAAAACCCTACCTATGGAAGGAAGGTAAGACCTATCCATCTACTAATGCCCAATTAGACAATATGTATTCGGATAATGAAGTTCTAATGACCATGAGTTATAATCCAAACTACGTGTCAGCTAAAATTCAAACTGGTGAGTTTCCGAAGACGAGTAATGCCTTAATATTTGACAAGGGAACAATAGGAAACACCCACTTTTTAACCATACCCTATAATGCTCCAAACTTAGATTCAGCCTTGGTGGCAATTAATTTTATCTTAAGTGTTGAGGCTCAAAGTTCAAAATATGACCCGGAAAATTGGGGAGATTTACCGGTACTTGACAATAGGAAATTAAATGAAGAAGAAAAGAAAATATTTGAAAATGTTGAGCTTGGTAAAGGGACAATAGCCCAAGATATCCTGTTAGACCATAGAGTCCCAGAGATGCCAGCTAATATAATACCTATCATAGAAGAAATATGGCAGGAAAATATTCCAGTAGAGGGTGAATAATAAATTGTTAAAAAAATTCAAGCCCTATGTCATGCTTGCCCCGGTTATGTTTATAATACTAGGAATATTTACCATGGGCCTTGCACTAGGATTTTTTCAAAGCCTAGGATATTTTCCTGCTGTTGGCCTTAAGGAGTTTACACTCAGATACTATAAGGAGGTTTTAACCGACATAGGCTTCTTAGATTCCCTTAAATTTACTTTGTATACTTCCTTTGTATCTTCTACCTTGGCCCTTATTATAGGAGTATTGCTGGCGTATTCGATTTTTCAAAGTAAGAGCAGGAAAGGGGTTTTATATACAATTTATAAGCTGCCCGTAATAGTTCCCCATTCCATAGCAGCATTACTTGTATTTAATGTGTTGACCCAAAGTGGAATTTTAGCAAGGGTATTATTCTATCTAGGCATTATAAGTGAGCAGACACAGTTTCCTTCTTTAATATTTGACCAAAATGGAATCGGTATAATAATATCTTATCTTTGGAAGGGAATACCCTTTATTGCCATGACAGTATATACTGTCCTCAGTAATATAAACGATAAATTAACCGATGCTGCTTTAAATTTAGGTGCTAACAGGAGGCAGGTCTTTTGGAAAATTCTTTTGCCCCTGCTTATGCCTAGTATACTGTCATCCTATATAATTATCTTTGCATTTTCCTTTGGAGCCTTTGAAATTCCTTATTTACTGGGACCGACTAGTCCAAAGCTCCTGCCGGTAAAAGCTTATATTGAATATATAAATCCAGATTTGAGCCATAGACCTTATTCTATGGTTATAAATATGGTTTTGGCATCCTATTCATTAATCTTGGTGTGGTTTTATAGCAAAACATTTAAATTATTTTCAAAGTTTGATGAAATATCATAACTTACGCCTAGATGAACTAGCATGACGGGTTAATTTGATTACCTAAAGCAAAGACACTTTACCTATAGACCTTAGTATTTTGAGGACCTATAGCAATTAGTGTCTTAACAAAATAATTGTATAAATTCTTTATTTTAATAATTAAAGGTGAATTGTATGAAAAAAAATAACTATATCTTTAAAATTACAATGTATCTTCTTATATTTCTATTAATTTCTCCCCTTGTTATATTAGTAATATGGAGTTTTGTTAGGATTTGGCCCTGGCCCAATTTACTTCCCAGGGATTATGGATTAAGGGGTTTTAAGCATGTTCTAGACCCATCGACAAAATCCCTAAGGGTACTTTTCCTTAGTGTAGGTTTATCTAGCCTAGTTACCCTCTGTACCCTTTTAATAAGTATTCCAGCTGCCAAGGCCTTAGGGGTATATGAATTTAGAGGTAAGGGCTTTTTTAAGATGTTAATTCTTGCTCCAATAATTGTTCCTCCTGTAGCTGTTGCTATGGGTATACACATTGCCTTCATAAAGCTAGGACTAGCTAATACCTTTTTAGGGGTGGTTTTTGTCCATTTAGTTCCCTGCATACCCTATGCTGTAAGAATACTTACAAACGTTTTTGAAATAATTGGGGAGTCTATGGAAATGCAGGCTAGGGTATTGGGAGCAAGTCCATTACAAACATTTATTAAGATTACGCTTCCCCTGATGGCTCCAGGGCTTTTATCGGCTGGAAGCTTAGTATTTATAGTTTCCCTTAGTCAATATTTTTTAACATTTTTAATAGGTGGTGGAAGAATAATAACCTTGCCAATGTTGATGTTTCCATATATTCAGAGTGGAGACAGGATGATGGCTTCAACCTATAGTATAATTTTCATAGTTACTGCCTTAATTATGCTTTTAATAATGGAGAGGATAGTTAGGAATTATTATAAAGAACAAAATTATTTCTATATTTAGGGCTGCTGGTGCAATAGGATACTTTTTAGCTTTTAAGGGAATACCCTATAGTTCTAGTAGTTAGCAGCTTAGCTTAGGAGAATGGACAATGTATAAAATTGAGTTGAAAAATATATCTAAGGTTTTTGAAAATAAAAGAGTATTAAAGGGTATAAATCTAATAGTCAATGAAGGTGAGATGCTTTCTTTACTTGGTCCATCAGGATGTGGAAAGACTACAACTTTAAAAATTATAGCGGGTCTCTTTTCTCCAGACTGTGGGGACATACTTTTCAATGGAAAATCTATTGTCAATATCCCTGTGGAAAAAAGGGGAGCTGTAATAGTTTTTCAAGACTATCTTTTGTTCCCACATATGACCGTAGAAGAAAACATAGCCTTTGGCCTTAAGATGGCAAAGATTAAAAAGCCCAAAAGAAGGGTAAAAGTAAGAGAAATGATTGATCTCGTTAAACTTGATGGCTGTGAAAAAAAGTATCCAAGTGAACTTTCCGGAGGACAAAAACAAAGAGTTGCTATTGCGAGGGCATTGGCAATAGAGCCAAAGGTACTGCTATTGGACGAACCTTTTTCAAATCTTGATACTAGACTTAGGGAATCCATGAGGATTTTTGTCTGTGATATACAGAAAAAACTAGGTATAACTACTATATTAGTAACCCATGATAAGGAAGAAGCATTGCTAACATCCCATAGGGTGGCAGTCATCCTTGATGGGGAAATAAAGCAGATAGGTACTCCGGCAGAGGTTTACGAAAAGCCTAGTTCTCCATTAGTGGCTGACTTTTTTGGTGAAAAGAATTATTTAGAGGGAGAAATAATAAAGGGTTTTTTTGTCTGTAAAATGGGCAAATTCAAAACTGGCTTTGATAAATACCCTAGGGTTATGGCCATGATAAGACCTGAGGAAATTGAATTAACTGACTCAGAGGAAGGAAGCGGCTTCTGGGGCAGGATATTATCGAAGCAGTATGCTGGAGATAAGATATATTACAAATTATCGGCTAATGATATCCAACTGAAATGTATGGCTAACTCAAAAAATATGTTTGAAGCAAACCAAAGAGTCTGGTTAAAAATAGATTTTGAGAAGACAATATTTTTTAAAGCAGAAAAGTCTTAATATATAGTAAAAATCTAAAGTTGCCCTGCAAAGGACCTACCAGAGGTTTTTATTCAGCAAATAATGAATACTGAGGTGCTTGATATGATATCTATAATCATTCCAGCTTTGAATGAAGAAAAAACTATAGAAACTCTGCTGGTCAGCCTTAATTCACTGGAGGGAGAAAAGGAGATAATAGTTGTCGATGGTGGAAGCTGTGATAAAACGGTGGATAAAGCATCAAAATATGCTAGGGTTATCCACAGCCAAAGGGGGAGAGCCAACCAAATGAACGAAGGTGCTAAGGCTGCCCTAGGAGATATATTATGGTTTGTCCATTCCGATTCTAAAATTGACAAAAGGTCCCTAGGAGCCATTGAAAAAGCTATAGATAATAGATACTTAGGTGGGGGATTCTCCCTAGAATTTTATGATTATGATACTCTATTCATGAGATTAATCGCTAAAGGCTCCAATTTAAGGGCTAAGTTTTTAGGTCTAATTTTTGGAGACCAAGGAATTTTTATAAGAAGGGATGTTTTTTTTCAGATAGGAGGTTATCCTAATATAGAACTTATGGAGGATTGGCAGCTGTCAAAGAGACTCCATAAAGCGGGAAGGGTTAAGGTTCTTAGCATACCTATTGGGACCTCTGGAAGGAGGTTTAAAAGTGGGGGACAGCTCAAAACCCTATTACTTATGCAGAAAATAAAATTATTGTATATATTAGGGGTATGTCCTGCTAAACTAAGGGAAATATATAGGGAGGCAAGATGATGAATGCACTAATTTTAATGACAAGGGTACCTGTACAGGGAAGAACGAAGACCAGACTTATGAAAATATTATCTGGAGAAGAATGTGTTAAGCTCCATGAATCCTTTCTTTTGGATATATTTAATGTATTTGAATTTATTAAGGATGATATAGATATATTTTTAACCTTCACTCCTGAGCATTCCTTTAGCTTGATGGAGGATATAGTACCCGACTATATAAAGTGTTTTCCACAACAGGGTAAGGACCTTGGAGAGAGAATGTTAAATGGATTTATTCACCTTTTTAATAAAGGATATACCAAAGTAACCCTGATGGGTTCAGATATACCTGATATTCAACCCGAGGATATAAGGATATCATTTGAAGCCTTAGAAAAATCCGATATAGTATTGGGACCTACAATCGATGGTGGATACTATCTTATAGGGATGAAGAAGGCCCATGGAGATATATTTGATGATAAATTAAAATGGGGGAACAAATCAGTTTTAGAGGGCACCATTGATATTGCCAATAGCTTGGGGCTCAAGATTGATTTCACAAGTAAGCTTATGGATATAGATACCAAGGAGGATTTATTAAGCTTTATGAAGAAGGCCCATGGTATTGACACTAAGCCCCAGGTTATTCCCTATAACACAATAAACTATTTGAACAACTTATGGAGTGATAAGCCTTATGTTAAAGGATACTTTAAAGGGTAAAATTAAGGAGTATATATTAAAAAAAGGAATATATGTAGAGCTCCATATGGATAAGGATTTGAAAGTCAATTTTTTAGCCCAAGGAGAATATAACGTGAATTTTACCATATCTGATGGAAGAAATAGGTATGTTTTTAGGGTAAATACTGGAAGTCAGCTAGAGCTTACCAATCAAATCCGATATGAGTACAATGCACTCAAAAGCCTTGAAATAAGCAATGTAACTCCAAGGGTTTTCTTCGTTGACGATACAAAAAAGTTTTTTGACTATGGTATCCTAATTATGGAGTTTTTAGAGGGTAGACCATTAGAATATGATAAGGACCTGGGAAGGGCGGCAAAGATATTTGCAAGGATACATTCCCTGGATATTGGGACTATTAATAATGACTTTATACTTGAAGATAAAGTCTGTAGCCATAGAATTACAGAGGGAAACAGACTTTTAAAGGACTATTTAGAATCACCTATAGTAGATGAAAAATTAAAAAAGTTTTTTTATAATTTTTTAGAATGGGCAGAAAAAAATAGGTATAGGGAAAAGTATTTTCTAGAAAACAAATGGCATGTTATCAATAATACCGAGGTAAACTCCCATAACTTTATTATTGGAGATGAAAATAGTTTTCTAATTGACTGGGAAAAGCCGGTGATAAGCGACCCATGTCAAGACATAACCCAATTTCTAGCCCCAACAACAACCCTATGGAAGACAGGGCATGTACTCACCAGTGAAGAAAGGGATGGATTTTTTAAGACCTATGTAGAGAACTTAAATAATGGAGATAGGGACATAAGGGAAAGGGTCCACCTTTATAATCCATACCTCTATTTAAGGGCATTATCCTGGTGTGCATATGCTTGGCTGGAATATCAAAAGCCTAATAGGGATATAAAAAATATGGATACCTTTAAAAAAATAGAAGAATATTTAGACATAGATTTTATGAAAAACCTACTTAAGGAGTATATGTAAATAGGCTGAAGTTTATTAGGCTAGATTTTATGGTTTTATAGAGTTGTAAGTTTTACAAAGATAGGATTTTGTAAAACTTACAACATAAATAGAAATATAGAGAAAGTTCTTCTATTTATATTGACCTAACAGTGTCTACTAATAGGGGTCTGAAAGCCAGCAGCCTATCTAACAAAATCCACGTTTAGAAGACTGAATAAAACTGATGAAGTCTAATTCAAAGGGAAGTAGTTCATGCTCCTTTCGATAGGCGATATAAAAATCACTAAAAATCTCTAGTCCTTCTATTTGAATATGCTTTAAAACTCCATCCTTGAGTTCTCGCTTAATTGTTAATTCTGGTATAAAGGATATACCTTTACTGGCAATAACGGAAGTTTTTATGGCTTCCATGGAATTTAACTCGTAAATAATATTTAAATCATCTACCTTTATATTGAGTTGGTCCATTGATTCAAGTATGGTTTTTCTGGTACCGGAACCATTTTCTCTAAATATTAAGGGTAGATGAAGAAGCTCATCAGTAGATATTTTATCCTTCACTAAGGGTAGAGAGGTAACCAATAATAACCTATCGGAGGTTATCTTTTCTATTACCAGCTCTTCATGAGATTTATAGCCATGTAATACACCGATATTTATGGTTCGACTGACAAGGTCCTTAACAACCGCATTGGTATTGTTAATTTCTAAATTTATATCTACATCCTTATTGTTTTGCTTGTACATGTAGATACTACAGGGCAAAGCATATTCCCCAACTGCTTTACATGAACCGATTAAAAGGTGTTTTTTATCGGACTTTAAATTTGTTAAATCCCTTTCAATATTTTCCTGTAATGATAACATGGTAGTGGCATAATCAAAAACCACCTTTCCTGCATCGGTAAGCTCAACACCTTTATTGCTTCTGTTTAGCAAGCTAACTTGAAGTTCCTTTTCCAATGATTGTATTTGCATACTAAGTCCCGGTTGTGTGAGATGTAAAATCTTAGCAGCCTTTGAAATGCTGTTGGCCTTCACTGTAACATAAAAGGCCTTTAAATACTGTATATTCATAGAACCACCTATCTTAAATTTATTTATAGTATTTCTTAAAAAGAATTTCTTAAAAAGAGAAATTCTATTAAGAAATTAAAAATTGTACCTTATTAATGTTATTCCAATAATTGAATATAAAAAACCTAAAATACAGTGGTTTTTTAAAAAAAGTAGAAGTTTTGATTATTTTGAAAAAATATAGTTTTAAATAGTATGTGATTTATATATATTATATCATACTGAAACTAGAACTTTGTTACTATTATATCAAAAAAGCCTATGATTCAAGCATAATATTAAAACACATAAAAAGCTATATGTGATAAGTGATTTTTATGTATCATAAACAATACTTATTAAGACTTTATAAAGAAATATATTATAATTATATATAAGAATTGTAGAGTTTTTAACAAAGATTGTTTGAAAGAAAACGAGCTTTGACGAAAGAGGGGGCAAGGTTATGAAAAAAGTTACCTATCCAAAAGAGGTTTTGGATAAAATGCAAAGCATAGTGGACGATTGTATGGGTGATGCACCAGCCTATTGTGAAGCTGAATGTCCAATGCATACAGATGTAAAGGGATATGTAAACCTAATAGCAGAGGGTAAGCATAAAGAGGCTATAAGTGTAATTAGGGAAAAGCTTTTCCTTCCAGCTACTCTGGGTAGAATCTGTGCCCATCCCTGTGAAGACAAATGTAAAAGAGAAGAGGTATTTAGGCAGCCCATGGCTGTTGCAGCATTAAAAAGATTTGCTGCTGACAATTATGATGACAAAAAAGATTGGGACCTAACAATTGAGGCTGAAAAGTCCCAAAAAGTAGCTGTAATTGGAGCAGGCCCTGCTGGAGCTCAAGCAGCCCTAGACTTAAGGAGAAAGGGATATGATGTAACAGTATATGAGAAGCTTCCAGTCTTTGGAGGTATGATGAGGGTTGGTATACCGGAATATAGACTGCCAAGGGATATCATAGACCATGAGTATAGTCTCCTTGAGGACATAGGTGTTAAGTTTAAAATGGGTGTAGAAGTTGGAAAGGATATATCCTTTGAGGAACTGAAAAGGGATTATGATGCAATAATAATTGCCATAGGAGCCCACAAAGGAGTTGTAATTCCTATACCGGGCCACGATATGGATGGAGTACTGAATGCAGTTGAATTTCTAAGGGTAGTTAGCCTAACAAGAAAATATGATATAGGAAAGAAAATTGCAGTTATTGGTGGAGGAAACGTTGCCATTGACGTGGCTAGGAGTGCCAGGAGAGTAGGTGTCGAGGAGGTTCATCTTATATGTTTAGAAAGTAAGCCTGACATGCCTGCCCATGATTGGGAGGTAGAAGAAGCAGAGGAAGAAGGCATAATATTACATGATGGATTTGGACCTGAAAGGATTATAGGAACCGATGGAAAAGTAGGGGGCTTTGAAATAAAGAAGTGTACATCTATATTTGATGGAGATGGAAACTTCAATCCACAATACGATGAAAATATCAAAAAAACACTTGAGGTTGATAATGTAGTCTTTGCCATAGGTCAGGCCGTTGACAGCTCCTTTGTTTCCGAGGATGAAATAGAAACTGTAAGGGGTGGAAAATTCAAAGTTGATGAGATTACACTTCAGACAAAAACGGAAGAAGTTTTTGTTGCGGGAGATGCAAGTGGTAGGTCCGTTATAGCCGTTGGAGCCATGGCAGAAGGAAGAAAGGCATCATTATCGGTAGATAGATTCCTCATGGGTGAAGATATGTATGAGGATAGGGAAGGTGAAGGAAGCTTTGAAACTTGGCTTAAAACGGAATTAGATGAAGATGAGGCAGATTTACCTAGGGTGAAGACCACCCAAATAGACCCTAATCTAAGGGTACAAAGTTTTGAAGAGGTTGATTTAGGTTTTACCGAGGAAGAGGCTGTAAAGGAAGCATCTAGATGTCTTAAATGTGAATGTAAGCTTTGTATGAAAGAGTGTGAGATGCTTGTAGATTTCTGTGAATGTCCTAAAGAATTATTTGAAAGCATCCTAAAAACTGGTGAAGTTGATCCTCTAATACCTTATTCATGTAATATGTGTAGTCAATGTACGATAGTATGTCCAGAGGAATTCCAGATTAAGGATAGATTTATGGATATTAGAAAGCTTATGGTTAAAGCCAACGAGGGTAAGTCTCCTATCAAAGGTCATGGTGCTATAGAAGTTCATCAGGCTTTAGGCTTTTCAAAGTTATTTAACACGGCTAAGCCAGCTAAAAAAGATGATACTTCTGAAGACGATGTTAAAGATAAAGGGAGGGCTTAATATGACAGTTAAAACAAAAAGGGTGTTTATACCTGGCTGTAGTTTACCATCCTATAATCCTGAAGTAGTAAAGAAGACATTAGAATATTTACAAAAAAAGTTGCCTGGTACGGGTGCAATATTAAAGTGCTGTGGTAAACCAACTAAAGCCTTAGGTCAGGTGGATAAATTTAAGGAAAGATATGGTGAATTTCAAGCCGAGGTAGATAAAATAGGGGCAGAGGAAATAATAGTTGCCTGTCAATCATGTTTTTTAACTATGTCGGAGTATAGTCCCAATCAAAAAGTTATATCTCTATGGGAGCTTTTACCAGAGATAGGTCTTCCGGAAGAAGCAGTTGGAATTGGGAAAAATAGTGATATAGTTTTTGCGATACATGATTCATGTTCAACTAGAAATCGACCTACCATTCATGAGGGAATAAGATGGATTATGAAGGAAATGGGTTATAAAATTGAAGAACCTCCTAGTACTAAAGAAACCACAAGATGTTGTGGCTTTGGAGGAATGGTGGTTCCTGCTAATCCCGATTTAGCATTAAGGGTTATGAAGAGAAGAACATCGGAGGTAGAGTCGGATTATATAGTTGCATACTGTGCTGCATGTCGTGAATCCATGGTTAAAGGTGGCAAGAAGTCCCTTCATATACTTGATTTGATATTTGGAGGACCATGGAATTCGAAATCTCAGTTTCCAGGGGTACCGGGAACTCCCGTTACAAGCTGGGTAAATAGATATAAATCCAAGAGAAACATTAATAAAGTGTTAAAGTAAAGCTGTTTTAAGGGGAAAGAAATGACTTTCCCTTTAAATAGAGTAAAAATGTCTAATTATTAACAAAAAATGAGGAGGATAAAATTATGAAGAAGCTCTTATCAATTATTTTAGTATTAACATTGGCTGTTGGCCTAATAGGATGTAGTTCTCCAACTGAAAAAACTGCAGAGGAGTTAGAAGAGCAGGAGACTAAATACAGTAAATATGCAAACCCAGAATTTATCATGAGTGCTGTTCAGGCTAAAGAACTAATAGGGTCAGAGGAAAAGGTTGTAGTAATTGACATTAGAAAATCCCCTGAATATCTATTAGGGCACATACCGGAGGCTGTAAATCTTTGGAGACCTGATTATAGTGCTGATGATGGTGAGTATGAGTTTGGTGGAATGAGGGCCAACGCAGAAAAATTTGTTAAACTATTAGGTGATATAGGTATTGACAATGATACAATGGTATTACTTTATGATGCAAAGGGAGTATATGATGGAGCTAGATTCTTATGGCAGCTAGAGATGTTAGGTCATGAGAAAATGGCCTTGATTGATGGAGGAATAAATGGATGGAAGGCTTCAGGATTTGAAACAACCACTGCAAAGCCTGAGATTACTAAAACGGAATACAAGTTTGATGGTAATGAAGATTTGAGTAAAGTAGCTACTCTAGCGGATGTTGAGGCAGCTATAAATGATCCTAATGTGATTATCCTTGATACCCGTTCCATAGAAGAAGCTACTGGCGATAGCCTTAAAAAGGGAGCCTTTAGAAAGGGTAGAATACCTTCAACTGTATTTCTTGAGTACAAAGATGCTATCAATGTAGGAGAAGGTGAAGATACAACCTTTAAGACCATAGAAGAATTGAAAGAAATATACGAATCTAAGGGTATAACATCAGATAAAACTATAATTGCCTATTGTCAGTCAGGCGTACGTTCAGCCCATACAACATTTGTATTAACACATTTAATGGGATATGAAAATGTAAAGAACTATGATGGATCTTGGATTGAGTGGAGCTTTAATGAAGAGTTAACAATTGAAACTGGTGCGATAGAATAATATAGGCTTAACTTTAATATTTATAAAACTATATAGATGTGTAATTGAGTACGTTAATATTCTCTATCACTCATCTATATAGGGATTTAATCTTTAAACATTAAAGAAATATTTAATTTAATATTGGGATGGTGGGAGGTTTTCCTCCCCCCCTCTCCATGTTAATATTGGAGGTGTTGTTCTTGTCAAAGGAAACAGAGCAAGGTAAAAAGAGTGGGTTAGGAAAATTGGTAATTGTAATATTAGTAATTGCTGTAGGTTTTTTCTTAGCTTGGAGAACAGGTTTAGTAAGCAAAATTCAAGATGTTGAAGCCATGCAGTTATTCTTTAAATCCTTTGGTGTTTGGGGCTATCTTGTGTTTATATTAGTATATATTGCAGCTTGTGTATTTATGCTGCCCGGTTCCATGCTCACCATTATAGCAGGAATCGCCTTTGGACCAGTATTGGGTGGTGTTTTATCCTTGTTAGGGGCTGCCTTTGGTGCAACTGCCGCATTTTTAGTAGCTAAATATGTAGCTAGAAGTATGATAGAAGATAAAATAGGTCAAAACCAAATGTTCAAGAAGATAGATGATGGAGTTGAGAAGAATGGAACAAGCTTTTTAATATTGACTCGACTAGTTCCAGTATTTCCATTTTCATTTCAAAACTATGCATATGGTCTAACAAAAATAAAGCTAAGCACATATTTTATTGTATCAGTAATCTGCATGGCACCAGGAGCATTTATTTATGCATATATGGCGGGAGAGATAGTAACAAATGGGTTCTCCGCAGGACTATTAGTCAAGTTTGCAGGGGCAGGGATAATATTATTCTTAATTTCACTAATTCCTAAATATATAGCTAAGAAAAAAGGTATTAGTATGGACGAATTGAAATAGACAGTAGGTTGAAGATAAAGGGTTCCTAGTGTAAAACTATGGGGCTTTAAGAACTTTTATAGATGAGTGGGAAATTTAAATCTTTGTTAATATTTAAAGTTACTTTTGATTTTTAGAGTATCTAAATATATGTGTCTAAGTTTGATAATCTCTTTTTTAATATATTAAAGCTTAAAAGTCCGTCAAGGTTTGAAATACGTTGATAAATCATACCTTGACGGATTTTCCAATTTTAAAGGATGTGTAAATTGAGGGGTTAATTAAAAATTATGGACAATCGTTAAAGCATGGGTATATATATACTCCCATTTCTAAAGCTTAAAGGAAGGACTTAAAGCCTTTAAATACTCAAAGAAGTATTATAGGTCTTTCTCCTAGGATACCATGTCAATAAAATACCTATGAAAGCTCATATCTTCAGTTAGCTCGGGATGAAATGAAGTAGCTAGCATATTCCCCTCCCTTACAGCAACAATATTTCCATCTACTTTACATAGGACTCTAACGTTACTTCCTACACTATTGATATATGGTGCTCTAATGAAAACCAAGGGAATTGGATTATTTGAGATTACGGGTATTAATTGTGATGTTATAAAACTGCCAATTTGTCTACCATAGGCATTTCTTTTTACATCTATATCCATTACCCCTAGATGGGCCCCATTTATGCTATCAATTCTGTTAGCTAGGAGAATCATCCCTGCACATGTGCCCCAAGCGGGAAGACCTGCCCTAATCTTACTTGAAAGAAATTCTATCATTTTAAAATCGATGAGCATTTTTCCCATGACAGTACTTTCACCGCCGGGTAAAATGATTCCATCAATACCTTCCATGTCTTCCTTACTTTTTATAAGTCTACTTTGGATATCAAGGCTTTTAAGGCATTCTATATGCTCTTTAAAGGCACCCTGTAGGCCTAATATTCCAATAACTTTCTTACCAGCCACGATAAGCCAACCTTTCCTTTTCATCTAACTCGCTAACGGAAATACCGACCATTGCTTCTCCAAGGTCTTCCGATAAGTCAGCTAGCATTTTGGGATTATCATAGTAAGTAACAGCCTTCACTATAGCCTCGGCTCTTTTTGTAGGGTCTCCAGACTTAAAAATTCCAGACCCTACGAAAACACCGTCACAACCTAGCTGCATCATTAAGGCCGCATCTGCAGGGGTGGCAACTCCACCGGCAGCGAAATTGACAACAGGTAGTTTTCCATGTTCATTTACATATTTAACTAACTGGAAGGGGGCACCCATATCCTTGGCGGCGGACATTAATTGTTCACTGGTTAAAGACTGGAGGTATCTGATATCTTCATTCATCTGCCTCATGTGTGTGACTGCCTCTACAACATCACCGGTTCCCGCCTCTCCCTTAGTTCTTATCATTGAAGCACCTTCCCCGATTCTTCTCAGTGCCTCCCCTAGATTCTTTGCTCCGTTTACAAAGGGAACCTTGAGTCTAGTTTTGTCAATATGATATACTCTGTCTGCTGGAGTTAATACTTCACTCTCATCTATGTAGTCAATTTCTAATGCCTCTAAAATTTGAGCTTCAACGAAATGGCCAATTCTTACCTTTGCCATTACGGGAATGGAAACAGCACTTTGTATCTCCTTAATCAATTTAGGGTCAGACATTCTTGCCACTCCCCCATCCCTTCTAATATCAGCGGGAACCCTTTCAAGGGCCATTACGGCACAGGCACCGGCGGTCTCAGCAATTTTTGCTTGTTCAGCGTTTATAACATCCATAATTACTCCACCCTTAAACATTTCTGCTAGGCTCTTATTTAGTTCATATCTTTCATTCAATTTAAAGTCCCTCCTATTAGTATAAAATTTTAAATTGTATCGAAATTGTATCTGTAATTTGGAATTGAAACTTATACAATAACGCTACAATTTTATTTTTCCATAGAATTGTCATTATGTCAAGAAAAATATATTAAAATTTCCATATTTATACTTTTGGTGTCGATAATACCCTATGATTGTAGAAATAAAAGAAAAGCTTTTTAGCTTCATATTAAAGGGATAAAATAAGCTATGAAAAAAAGGAGCTTTAATTGATTCTATTTGATTTGCCGCTTAGGTTCTGCTGTAAATTCCATGGGCAGTATTTACTATAAAATAGTGAAGATAATATTAAGATTGTCAAAAAAATTCTATATATTATAGAATATATTTGACTTTATTGGGATAGATTTAGTATTATTACTATAATTATATTAGTATAGCCCCTTGATTCACTAAAGGATAGGTTATTGTTCTTCTATATAGTCATGCTGCCTTGAAACTTATTAGTCTTTAAAATAGCATTACTATGGATTCTTAAAAAAATATTAAAAGTCTTAGACTTCGATTTAGGACAATGAGTTAATTCAGATTACTTTACTAAAGTAGATTGACTTAATCAACCAAGGCTTCGGTATTCTTAGACTTTTTAGCATTATAGAAAATTAAATGGGGGGAATGTATAAATGATACGAAAGCTTACATCAAAGGATAATGCAGGATTAATGGAATATTTGAAGGAAGAGAAGGCATTTAACCTATTTATCATAGGTGATGTAGAAAACTTTGGATATGATAGTGACTTTCAGGAAATATGGGCTGAATTTGATGAAGACCAGAAAATTATAGGTGTTTTGCTCCGATATCAACATTTTTATATACCCTATTCAAAGGGGAGTTTTGATGTTAAGGGATTTGTGGATATTATTAATAGGAGCAAAGAATTCCATGGCATGTCGGGGAAGAAAGATGTTTTACAGAAATTCGATAAATTTATGGAATTTGATACTAAGAGAGAGCAGTACTTTGCTGAACTTAAGGATGATAGAGAGTTAGATATAAGCATTGATTTATCAGAAGTGAAGAGGGCTAATATAGAAGATGTAGATTCTATTATTGAATTAAGAGAGCAAATTAAAGAGTTCCACATAACACCATCTAGTAATGAAGCCTATAGGCAAAGCATTGTTACGAAAACAGGTAGAACGTATTTTATAGAAAGGGACGGAAGAGTAGTTGCCTCAGCTGCTACTACAGCGGAAAACTCTGAATCTGCCATGATTGTAGCTGTTTGTAGCCATTCTCAATATAGAAGAAGGGGTTATGCTACTAAGTGCATGATGGCACTATGCAAGGATGTTCTGAGGGAAGGTCGGAATCTATGCCTGTTTTATGATAATCCTAATGCGGGTATAATATATAAAGCTATTGGATTTAAAGATATTGGGAAATGGAGGATATATAATGATAGGAAGTAGAATCTTAGGGCACATTTTATGTACTTAGGCTGTTAACAAACTTCCAATTTCTGCGTTACTGCTAAAGTCTCCGGTGCTCACTTAGTCAATAAAATTTTAGAACGAACTGATAAGTTCGTGGGAAATTTTATGGTATTTGCTAAAGGCAAATAGACTTCCTTTTTATTATAAGCTCCGCTCCTCGATTT